>NZ_CAOS01000007.1 GCF_000315365.1 Desulforamulus hydrothermalis Lam5 = DSM 18033 | reverse complement strand
ACCCCCCCCGGAGGGGGGCATAAAATAAAATTTTTTTTTTTTTTTTTTTTTTATTATTAGTGATGTCTCCCACTGGTGGGGTTCTATTTGGCCCGGGAGCCTTTTTTTTTCCTTTTTTTTCCGGGGGTGGGGGCGCGGGGAAATTTTTCGCCCACACCCTTTTTTTGTTTGGGGAGGTTTTGGGAAAAGTTTTCTTCCGGGCCCAAATTTTTTGTTTTTTTTCCACTTTTTTAAAAAAGCCCCCCTTTTTTATGGCCGAAAAAATTTGGGGGGTTTTTTTTAGCCATTCTGGGCAAAAAGATTTTTTGTTGGGCGGGTTGGTTTATTCCTACCCCCCCTTTTGGTTCGGCCCAGACTTATTTTTCCCTTTTTCAATTCCCGCCAAGGGCCCCGGTCCACCTTATAGTTCGTAAAATAGAATTGACCCCTTGATTGTCAAATAAAACTGCCCCACCCATATGATAAAATTTCCCCCGAAAAGGGGGATGCAAAAAAAAGTTGGTCAGTAATGTACAAATGGCAACGTTTTAAAGCTCTGTATGCCCAGGGGGTTAGCATTCAGAAAAATAGCCAAAACAGTGGGCGTATCAAGAAACACCGTTAGAAAATACCTAAGAGATGTTAATCCGCCGGAGTTTAAGGCCAGAAAGCATGAAAAACAACTTGATCAGTACCGTGAAGAAATCCAAACTATGCTCCATAAAGGCTATATTGGTACAAGAATCCACAAAGAATTGGTTCAAAAAGGCTACAAAGGCTCTTTATCCAGTGTACACCGTTTCCTGCGAGCCTTTAAAGAAGATGATAAGGCCGATAAATTAGCTACTACCCGTGTTGAAACTGATCCTGGCAGGCAGATGCAGTATGATTGGAAGGAGTGGATGCTGCCGGTTGCCGGAAAGCCAGTAAAAATATATATCCATGAAGTAGTCTTATCATGCAGTCGGATGAAACATTATGCCTTCTCTTTGAGTATAACCACGGCCGACGTAATCCGTGCCCTTGCTGAATCCTTTGATTTTTTTGGCGGGTATGCTCTGGAACTGGTAATGGACAATGCCAAGCAAATGGTTATTACCCACCGGGGGACGGTATCGTTCGTTACAATGATGATTTTCTAAAGTTCTGTGGTTTATATGGTATCCAGCCATCAGCCTGCGAAAAGTACCGTGCCAGAACAAAAGGAAAAGTTGAACGTCCGTTTTATTATGTTCAGGAACAACTGCTGCGTGGCCTGGAGGTGGACAGTTTAAGTGATTTTGCCGTTAAACTTAGAGAATTCCAGGATGAATACAATAAAAGACCCCACAGCACGTTGGGGCGGCCACCGGAGCAAATGTTTGAAGAAGAAGAAAAAGCACACCTGTTGAAAATACCTTCTATCGAACCGGCTTTATTACAATTCAAAGAACCCAGGAGGGTAAGTAATGATGGCTATATTTCCTATGAGGGTAATCTTTATCCCGTCCCCATGCGCTACTGCACAAAAAGGGTGTGGACAGAGATTATCTATGGACGGCGAATGAAAGTATATGACGAGGCTGGAAAACTGCTGAGTGAGTTTGATCTTTACCTGCAGAAACAAGCCAGCCGTCCGGTCCACCCGGAACATGAGGCTATGAATCGTCAATTTCAAGAAAAGAAAACCAGAGTTCGTTCCGCTCTGGTAGAGAAGTTTATCAGCACTTTTGGCGAAGCTGGCCAGGTTTATCTGGAGGGCCTGCGTAATCAGGCAGGTGCCAACCTCTACTGGCATTTAGCAGAAATTATACGCTACCAAAACATATATACCACTGAAGAAATTATTACAGCCATAAAAGAATGTCTGAATATCGGCTCTTTTCACAAAAATAGTATTAAAAGACTACTGGAGAAAAAAGAAATTACCCCGCTTTCTTTGGCTGGTTATAACAAGACAAATCTTAATCTGCCATCAATGAAAATTAAACGTGACCTTTCTTATTATGACCTGAATGAAAGCGAGGCGGCAATTTCATGAGCAATAAGTTGACCAGTTATTTAGAAAGCCAGATGAAAGCATTAAAACTGAAAGGTGTACTTACACATTATCAGGAAATCACGGAAAAGGCAAGTCAAAACAACTTGTCTTATAAAGAATACCTCTCTCTGTTATTCGAAGAGGAATTAAAAAGAAAAAACGAGGGAACAGTCAGGACTAAAATTAACAAAGCCCGCTTTCCATATATTAAAACATTGGAGGAATTTGACTTTAGCTTTCAGCCTTCACTAAGAGAAAAAGAAATCATCAGCTTAAGTTCTTTGGACTTTATTGAGAAAAAGGAAAATGTAATTTTCTTAGGCCCGCCTGGGGTGGGCAAGACCCACCTGTCAGTAGCCCTTGGTATTAAGGCATGCATGGCCAAATACCGAGTGGTATTTATTACTGCCCAGAAGCTGATGGAAGAATTAATGCTAAGCTCACGGGATGGTAGTCTTATGGACAAGCTCCTGGGCTATTCCCGGCTTAATCTTTTGATAATAGATGAACTTGGTTATATGCCAGTAAGCAAAGAGCAGGCCGATCTTCTTTTCCGCTTGGTCTCCATGCGCTATGAGAAGGGAAGTATTATCTTAACCAGCAATTATAACTTTAATGAATGGGGGGGGATATTTTCTGACCAGGTGGTGGCGGCGGCCATAATTGACCGGCTTGTCCATCATGCCCGGATATTTTATATCAACGGGACAAGCTATAGGCTAAAGGGCAAGCTAAAACCAGAAAACAACCCATTAAAATGAAAGCCCATAACCTCATGCTCTTTGACCTTTAAATGCTAAAATTTTGCCTGCCTTACAGGCGGCAGCAACCGGTACAATTGATTGAGGCGAGGCGGTTAGCCCAATCATCTCCTCATTGCCTCGCTCCTGAACCGGCTGCTGACGGTACCTGTCATGGCTGAGCGGAAGCGAGCCAGGCAAAATTTTCGCCTCATCCGTGATTGTTTTATTATTTTAGGTATTCAGGTGGGTCAAATTTATTTGCACAAGGTGGGTCAAATCTATTGACAATCAATAAATACGTGGCGTGGCTTGACCGGCCCTTTACAACGGCAGATGTTATCCAGATTCATGAAAATGCTTTTGCATACTTTGGTGGTATGACAAAAGAGATTGTCTACGACCAAGACCATCTTATCCTGGTCAGCGAAAACTACGGAGACCTGATTATGACGCATGAATTTGCCGCTTATGCGAAAAAACGGGGTTTTCAAATCTACATGTGCCGTAAACAGGACCCAGAGAGCAAAGGACGGATAGAAAACGTAGTGGGATACGTAAAAAAGAACTTTGCTAAACATCGGATGTTCTTTAACCTGGACAAGCTAAACGAAGATTGCCTGGCTTGGCTAGAACGGACAGGTAACGGAAAGAAGCATAACACGACAAAGAAAATACCGGCGGAAGTGTTCGTCCTCGAAAAACAACACCTTCGACCGGTTCTTGAAAAAATGGAAATAAGTTGTACCAATAGTATAACAAGACGAGTTCGAAAAGACAATACTGTTTGGTACAACGGCAATCGCTACTCGGTTCCGTTGGCGGTTAAACCCCCTATTATTAGAGTCTTTATCCCAAAATCGTCTTTTTCCATAGTTTTTTATTAAGTTAACGTTTAAACTTTCCATGAAGGACCAGCGGCCTTGACAGCCCTAAGGACTGCGGTGCTATTTAAATACCGACGGGCGGCTCCGAAAACATGCAATAAGGTTATACGTTCCGTCAGGATAAAATTATACCACAGCCCTTTTAACGGGCTGTCAAGGCTACCCTACGGCGCTTGGTGCTTAATCCAAAGGAACCTCTGGGACTCACCAAAAACATGCTTGATTAAACTTTTACGATAAATGGTTTCACTCTGCCTGCTGCTAATTGATTAATAAATTCCAATGGCGATAAATCATATAAACTGCCATGCAGGCGGCGTTGGTTGTAAAACTGAATATGATCACTAACAATCCGGTAGGCATCCTGGTAACTGGCAAATTCGTGCCTGCTCAGGCAATCCCTTTCCAAAATAGCATGAAATGATTCAATATGGGCGTTTTTGTTCGGTGTCTTGGGTGGAATACGCTCATGTTCTGTGCCATATTCCGAACAAGCATCTTCAAAGGCATGGCTAATAAACTGTGGACCATTGTCATTTCTAATAATTGGCCTGGTTGACTCAGAAAATAGCCGACGTTTCCACAAAGCTGGGCGGCATGTTTTCCTTCGCAGAAAAGCCCAATATGATAATCTATAATCATCCGATCATAAACATCTTATGATACACATTAAGTAAAAAAATCTATTTTCGCCTGCAATATATCCGTATTTAACGTCGATTTCCCATAGCTGGTTGGAGCCTGTTATTTCCCGGTTCATAGCAATTCTGCGCGGGTGTTTAAGGCGTACCCTGCGTTGCGGCTCTAATATGTCTAACTCCTTGCAAAGACGATATACTTTCTTTTTGTTAACCACGAGGTTATACTGGCGTTGCAAGCATCGTGTAAGCTTACGGTACCCATATACGTTTTCTTCCCCGGCAATTAGCTCTAAAAGCCATTCTTTAATTTGTTCATTCTAATTGGCTGATTGTTTAAAGTTAGTGAATATCCAGGAATTTTTCTTCCGCCATTGTATTCGCGCCGCTCCTTAGGAGGATATTTTTTGCGGTAATAGTAGGTGGCTTCATTTACGCCGACAATCCGCAATACAATGGCTGCTTAGTATCCCCGGGCAATCCATTTGTCGGCTATTTCTATTCTGTATGAAAGCCCGGGTTTTTCTTTTTTATTAAATCCCTCAATATGGCGATTTCAAGATCCTTTTCGCCCAGGAGTTTTTTTAATTGATTGTTTTCCTTTTCTAATTGTTTAAACTCTTGATGTGAGGGCACATAAACTGCTGTTTTCTTTGCTCCGCTGCTTGTATGCTCCCATGCTTTGTGTTTTGACCGGCTAATCCAGCGGTAGAGGGTTTTGGGGCTGATTTCGTGGCGCTTGGCCACTTGTACGACGTTACCGGTTTCCACTGTTTCTTGAATTAATTGGTCTTTAAATTCCTTTGGGTATCTCTTGCGCTTCATTCTTATCCCCTTTCTGTTGATTAAAGTTTATATCATTTGGGGATAAGACTCAAATCTTTTCAAGGGGCTAAATAGTCCTTGCAGCCATGCTCTAAGTTTATAATCGTTCCAACTTCTAGCGAAGTTTTCCTGTTGAGAAAAAAGTTTAATTTTAATATAGATATCTAATATCCTCTTACAATAAATCTAACTTCATACATATACTGTCATAACAGGCACAATTTAATGCTGATTTTTGCAATAGACTTTCCGGAATCTCACTTCGCTCTATTTTAGTAAAATCCCATCTTGCCATATAGGTAGCTGCTGTATTAGTAAGTAAATACGCTGTATTCCCTCCAGTTTGAATGGCTCTTTCTAGAGCTTTATTTACAAGTGCTGTGGCAATTCCTGACTTACGCCGGTCAACGGAAACTGCTAATGAACGCAGCAATACTGATGTTCCAGACCTCTCCATGCCAATAACACCTACTATATTGCCATCATAATCGGCCACAAAAAAATCATTCAAATTCTCTAATATCCCCTCTACCGGGAGACCATTAGAACTTAAGAGTCTTTCAATAGCTGGGTAATCACTGCTATTGGCAGAACGGATATGATAGTCCAAGCCTGGTGTAAGCTTAATATTTGCTTTCTTTGCCCGGATAAAGGCACTGACTATTGACCCGTTTAATTCATGACGTTCATCATCTGTTAAGTTGGGCAGAATGTCCTTCCCCTGTGAACTTGTTAAATCGTAGACTCGGGTTACCTGAATCTCAACATTTTGAAATCCTGCTGCAGTAAGTTTTTCTCGATATTCTTTTTCTTGCAGTGCACCGGCGATACATCCCGCCCAGGCCATTAAATCTTGCTGTACTTTTGGTGGGAGTGGGCGAGTTAAAACAATATCAGATACAGCAAATCTACCTCCTGGCCTTAGTACCCGATATGCTTCCTTTAACACACGATCCTTGTCTGATGAAAGATTGATAACGCAGTTAGAGATAATAACATCTACGCTGTTATCCGGTAACGGAATATCTTCAATATGCCCTTTAAGAAATTCCGCATTACTAATGCCTGTTTTAGCCTGATTCGCTCTGGCTGCTGATAACATTTCATCGGTCATATCTAAACCAAAGGCTTTTCCATAGGGTCCCACTCGTTGGGCAGATAAGAGAACATCCAGCCCAGCGCCACTCCCCAAGTCCAATACTACTTCACCCGCATGTAGTTCCGTTAGAGCAGTGGGGTTGCCACATCCGAAAGTTTTTGCCACCAAATCTTCAGGCAATCCTACAACCTGATCCTGCTGATATAGGTTACCGGTGATAATTTTCGTAGCTTGACTTAAGGAATCTCCCCCACAACAACTACTTCCACCACAGCAACTACCTTTGTTAGTGATAGCCTGGGCATATTTTTCTTTAACAAGTTCTCTAATATCTATCTTCATAACGAACCTCCTTTTGCATCAAATTTATTTGATGCAATTGCTTAAAAAAATTATTTCAAGGCAAAATCCTGTGTAATTTGTTCAATATATTGTCTTAAAGCCTTAGTATTAATAAAATACATTTTCCACTTACCTCTGGGTTCCTCTGTGACCAGACCCGCATCCACTAATTCCTTCATGTGATAGGACACTCTGGACTGAATCATGCCCAATGCTGACATTAATTCGCAATTACAAAACCCCGGCCTTTTGTCGTCCTCACCGGGAATAGGACAACAACCCTCCTCACTTTGGGCCAGCATCAGCATTATTTTGTAACGGATAGGATCACTTAAGGCCTTTGCTATTTTAACTGTATCTATCATAGTTATATCATATCAAATAAGTTTGATATTTCAAGTTAAATAAAATAATCTTATTTATCTTTTAGAATTCGATCCAAAATTTCCGCAGCATCCTTCACAAGTTTGGGACAAATTGTAGTAAATAACTTCTCTTCTCTGGCCCTTTTTAGTTCATCATTGTTACTTATATCGCAGTTTAACAGTTCCTTACAGGTTATAGTTCCGTTTTTGGCTTCAAATTCATTAACAAACTCCTTAACTATGGCATATGCCTTCTCTTTTGTCTGTCCGTCACGAGCCTCAGTATGACCATATTTCAGTCCTAGTACCATAAATGCACCGTTAACAGCGCCACATGTTTCCGCCATCCGAGCAACCCCTCCGCCAAAGGGTGCAGACAGTTTTAATGCTGTCTCTCTGGAAATCCCAAATTCGGGGCCGTAGGTTGCAAGTATTGCCTGGGAACATAGATATCCTTCTTCAAATAGCTTAACAGCTTTCTCAACTTGATTCATGACCAACCTCCTAAATGTAATAATAATTACACATATCATATCAAATAATTTTGATGCTAGCAATATCATGTCAAATTATTTTGATGTTAATACAAAAAAATAAGACACACCAAAAGTATAGGCGTGCCTTGTGAACTAACCATTGGCTATTTCACCAAAGGTTTTCATATTTTCATTAGCCTGTTTGACAAGTATTTGCCCCAAAACATCCAGCTTTCTATAATTTCAGGATACTTAATGCTGTAGATGGCCTTTAAGCCTTCCTTTCTACTTTGCAGGATATCCTGTTTTTTCATTACTGCAAGGTGTTGGGAAGTATTTGCTTGTTCAACGTTAAGTTCTTCAAATATTTCACAGACACAAAGTTCCCCTATTCGAACACACCTGTAAATACTTACAACAAATGACCCCAGCCTTTTTAGGACAGGGGTCATTTGTATTGAAAATTTACAGCTGCGCCCACTAGTTACCAATATTATTACTTAGTTACCGACTTTACTATAGAGTTACCAAGTATATTATTCGGTTACCAACTTTATTATCATTGAAGCAACAACATAATATGATCGCTACTCCTACTCCACCGTCACGCTCTTGGCCAAATTTCTCGGTTTATCCACATCGCAGCCCCGGTATACAGCCATGTAATAGGCCAGCAGCTGCAGCGGGATAACTGTCAGGATGGGCGCCAAAATCTGGTGCGTTTTGGGAATATACAGCACCCGGTCGGCAATTTTGGCCACTTCGGTATGGCCTTCCATGGCCAGGGCAATTACCGAAGCATCCCTGGCTTTAACTTCTTTAATGTTGCTGACCATCTTTTCAAACAGGCTTTGCTGGGTGGCCAGGGCAATTACCGGGATGTTTTCCACAATGAGGGCCAGGGTGCCGTGTTTGAGTTCGCCGGCCGCATAGGCTTCCGCATGGATGTAGGAAATCTCCTTCAGTTTCAAGGAACCTTCCAGAGCAACGGCATAGTCCAGGCCGCGGCCGATGAAGAAGGTATCTTCGGACCGGTGGTACTGCTGGGCAAATTCTTTAACGGGCGCCGCATTATCCAACACTTCCTGGGCTTTGGCATAAATTGATTTCAGTTCGCCCAGGATTTCTTTAATATTGCCGGCAGCCAGGGTGTTGCGTTCCTGGGCCAGGTAGAGGGCCAGCAGGTACATGGCCACCAGCTGGGTGGTATAGGCCTTGGTGGAAGCCACTGAAATTTCCGGGCCGGCCCAGGTATAAATGATGTCGTCAGCTTCCCGGGCCACTGAGCTGGCGATCACGTTGGTAATTGCCACCACCCGGGCGCCGCGCCGCCGGGCTTCCCGCAGGGCAGCCAAGGTATCGGCGGTTTCGCCGGACTGGCTCACCACCACCACCAGGGTATCTTTATCTATAATGGGGTCACGGTAGCGGAATTCGGAAGCAATGTCCACTTCCACCGGCAGCCGCACCAACTGTTCAATAACATATTTGCCTACCAGGCCGGCATGATAGGCTGTGCCGCAAGCAGTAATGACAATTCGTTTAATACCCTTGATTTGTTCCGGCGTCATATTAATTTCATCCAGCATAACTTTGTCGCCGGCATGGGAAATGCGGCCTTTCAGAGTATCCCGCAGGGCCCGGGGGCTGCTCGTAGATTTCTTTCAGCATGAAATGGTCATAGCCGCCCTTTTCGGCCTCTTCGGCATCCCAGGTAACTTCAAAGATTTCCTTTTCCACCACTTTGCCGCTGACATCCCGGATGATTACCCGGTCTGCTCTTAACTCCACCACATCACCGTCATTAAGCAGGTAACAGCGGCGGGTGTGTTTTAACAGGGCCGGAATATCTGAAGCCAGCAGGTTTTCGCCCTGCCCCAGCCCCACCACCAGCGGCATATCTTGACGTACCGCCACAATCCGCCCCGGCTGGTCCACCGAGATGGCCATAATGGCATAGGAGCCTTCCAGGTGCGAAACCGTTTTTTGCACCGCTTCCACCAGGTCACCTTTATAAAAATGCTCAATTAAGTGGGGAATTACCTCGGTATCGGTTTCGGATTTAAATACATGGCCCATGGCAGACAACCATTCCCGCAGCTGCAGGTAGTTTTCAATAATGCCGTTGTGCACCACCGCAATTTTGCCGTCGTTGGAGGTGTGGGGGTGGGCATTAATGTCGCTGGGACGGCCGTGGGTAGCCCAGCGGGTATGGCCAATACCGATGGTGGCATCCAGTTCTTTGCCGCTTAAAGCCTTTTCCAGTTCGGACAGGCGCCCCATTTTCTTTTCCACTTTCAACCCGTCCTGATCCAGCACCGCAACACCGGAAGAATCGTAACCTCTATATTCAAGCTTTTTTAATCCTTCTAAAATTATGGGAGTGGCAGGTCTGCTGCCTACATAACCGACTACGCCGCACATAGATGTCGACCTCCTTAAAATAGCATGCCGCAGCCACACCGGCTACGGCTTGTTGTTTTTCTGTGTAATTTACCCTGATTAAGGCAATACCATACCAGGGCGTGAACACTGCAAAATGCCGCCTGCTGGTCACCTGTAGTTTTTGGCCCGGAAGTTGCCTCCCGGATTTGTTCTACGCTGCGGCCGTGACCGGGCCGGAGGGCATCCGCCGAAAAATTCGATCTTCCCTCTCCTCGTCAACCCAGCACAAGCTGGGCTCTGGCGCTTGTTTTTTTATGCAGTTTTCTTTTGAACCGTCCTTATCACCCCCCTTAGCGGATTACAGGGTTGTTGTCAACTTTATATTATGCGGGCAGCAGTTAAATGCTGCCCACAATTTCTGCCATTTTGTCGACAATGGTCTGCAATTCTGCCATGTCTTTGCCTTCCACCATAATGCGCACCAGCGGCTCGGTGCCGGAGGGACGTACCAGAATTCGCCCCTGGCCGGCCAAATCCCGCTCAAAACGGCGAATGGCTTCGGTAATGATGGGGCTGTTCATAACTGCGGTTTTATCCTGTACCCTGACGTTTTGCAATATTTGCGGGTATTTTTCCATTTGTTCCGCCAGTTGGGCCAGGGATTTACCGGTTTCTTTAACCACCGCCAGCAGCTGCAGCGCTGTGATAATACCGTCGCCGGTGGTGTTGTGCTCCAGAAAGATAATATGCCCGGACTGCTCGCCGCCAAAGCGGGTGCCGGTTTCCAGCAGTTTTTCCAGCACATAGCGGTCGCCTACTTTGGTTTCTACCACACTGATGCCGCTCTTTTCCAAAGCCTTGTGCAAACCAAGGTTGCTCATCACGGTTACCACAACGGTATTTTTGCGTAGTTTTCCCTTGGCCTTAAGGTGTTTGGCACAGATAACCATAATCTGGTCGCCGTCCACCAGGTTGCCGGCGCTGTCCACCGCCAGCACCCGGTCGGCATCGCCGTCATGTGCCAGGCCCAAATGGGCACCCTGCTTAACCACCTCTGCCATCAGGCCCTCGGGATGGGTGGAACCGCAGTTGTCATTAATATTAACACCGTCCGGCAGGTGATTAATGGCAATAACCTCCGCTCCCAGTTCAGCTAAAACCCGGGGCGCTACCCTATAAGCCGCCCCGTTGGCGCAGTCTACCACCACTTTAAGGCCTTTGAGGTCGGTATTAACAGTGGTTTTAACATATTCCACATAGCGATCTAAGGCATCCTCCACCCTGTACATGCGGCCCAGTTCGCCGCCGGTGGGTTTGGGCAGCTTATCTTCCGCATCGGTGGCCAGTTTTTCAATCTGGGTTTCCAGTTCATCAGGCAGTTTGTAACCGCTGGGCCCGAAAAATTTAATGCCGTTATCCTCAACCGGGTTGTGGGAGGCAGAAATAACCACCCCGGCACCCGCTCCCAGCGCTCTGGTTAAATAAGCAATAGCCGGTGTGGGCAATACGCCAACCTGGTAGACATCCACGCCAACCGAGCAAACGCCGGCAGCCAGGGCAGCCTCCAGCATGTCGCCGGAAATCCTGGTATCCCGGCCGATAATAACTTTTTTCGGCTGACCCTGCCTGGTTAAAACATGAGCACCGGCCCGCCCCAGCCGGTAGGCCAGCTCGGCTGTCAGCTGGGTATTGGCCACGCCGCGCACACCGTCGGTGCCAAATAATTTTGCCATTATCTCACTGTTTCCTCCTTATATCACAAGCAAACCCATAATAATCAAAGCTATTATATAACCAATAACTTTTGACTGTCAATTTTTTAAATAACCCGGGCGCTACTATTTGGAGGACGCCCGCCGGGGCTAATCAGGGCTGCACCTCCGGTGCCGCCGGGCCGGTATTGTCCTGGGGTTTTTCAACCGGCTCCGGGTCCGCCGGCTGCTTGGGTTTAACCTGGAAGGCCAGCTCCACTTTGCCGGGAATTATATCCACCACTCCGGCCGGCAGCAGTAACCGGGCTTCCTTAATAACATCACCGGTGATACCGTCAATGCGGATGGTTTCAGTATTGATGATGTCCAGGTTCTGCAGCACTTCCACCGGGGCGTAAACCTGGACGGTGGCCGGTTGGGGAATCACCCGCAGCAGTTGGTAGGGATCGGCCGGGCTGCCGGAATAGCGGGGCACCACCGGCAGGGTACGGGAAGGCAGGGCCCGGGTAACGGGCACCAGTACCTTAACCCTGTCGGGCGTGGCGGCAACTCCCGCCGGCAGCGGTATCATCAGTTGTTGTTCGATATTTTGGCTGGTGCCTGTAATATCAACCGTCAGCTCCAGTTTTTTGAGATCCTGCAGCACCTTGGCCGGCCCCCGCACCAAAACCGCCGTGGGTTGCACCACCGGTTCCAGGGCGGTATAGCCGCTCAAGGGCTCGCCCTTCACCGCAGCAGCCACCGGCAGTTGTTTTTGGATCAACCTTTCTGCCACCAGGTTTAACCGGGCAGGGTTTACCTGTATTACCTGCAGGCCGCTGGGAGCGGATACCTGCACAGGCCGGCTGTTTTCTCCTTCGCCGATGTTGCCCAAATCAACATAAGCCTGAAAATCTGCAGACCGGATGCCGGAAAGCTGGGTATTTTTCCCCTGCACCCGCACGGTTACGCTTTTGGGCAGGCCGCTGACGGTTAAGCCCTGGGGCAGTTCCCCCCTGGTTTCCAGGGCTACCCTGAATTCCTGCTCTTTAACGGGATTTTGCACGATGTTAACGTAAACCCAGAGCAGCAAGGCCAGCAGCACTGAAAGCAACAGCATGGTGTTTTTGCTCCATTTCAGCCGGATCATGCTTCGTTCCTCCTAAAAATGCTGCCTAAGGAACCGGGTTGTTTTTGCTCCAAAGCGTCATTTAATTTTTGTTTCAGGGTAGATTCATCCAGCATGCGGTCAATTTCGCCGTCCATTGCCATTGAAATGGCACCTGTTTCTTCAGAGACAATAACCGCCACCGCATCGGATACTTCGCTTATGCCAATGCCGGCCCGGTGCCGGGTGCCCAGTTCCTTACTGATGTATGGGTTTTCCGACAGGGGCAAAAAACAGGCGGCCGCAGTTACCCGGTCGCCCCGGATAACAACCGCCCCGTCATGCAGGGGGGTGTTGGGGATGAATATATTCACCAGAAATTCCGCCGTAACAATACCGTCAATTTTTATGCCGGTATCAATGTATTCTTCCAACCCGGTGACCCTTTCGATAATGATGAGGGCACCCATTTTATTTTTGGTTAACACCTGCACCGCCCGCACCACCTCGTTAATCATCCGGCTGCGGTCTGCTTCTTTCAGAGTGTTAACGGTACGGCTGAAAAACTTGCCCCGCCCCAGAGTTTCCAGGGCCCGCCGCAGTTCCGGCTGAAATACGATGGGCAACGCCACCACCAGGGCAGTCATCACCTGTTGCAGCAGCCAGTTAACGGTGTACAGGTGCAACCAGCTGCTGACGGTGGTGGCCACCAGCAGCACCACCAAGCCCTTAATCAGCTGCACCGCCCGGGTGCCCTGAATAATCAGCATAAAGCGATAAAATACATAGCTGACCAGCAAAATGTCTAAAATGCTGGTAAAGTTAAATATATCAAGGTTCAGCGCCTTCAGTTGTTCCAGCAACCGGCACTCCCCCCACCTTCAGATATTTGTAGTATTTCTCAGAAAGATGGACTAATCCTTATTTGTTTTTTCGCTAACATATTTCATTTAACCTTCTAGTTATTATAAGGAATATTTTCACTTTTGGGGAAGTAAAAAATAAGATTGGGCCCTAAGTCCCAATCTTATTATGCCGGGAAAGCTTGCCTTGTCACTGGATTTTGTGTTCTTCCAGCAGGCCGTAAGCCATGCTGTCGGCCAGGGCCTGCCAGCTGGCTTCAATAATGTTGGTGGAAACCCCTACGGTGCCCCAGGTTTTTTTACCGTTGCCGGTTTCAATTAAAACACGCACCATGGCTTCGGTGCCGGCCTTTTCTTGCAGTACCCGCACTTTGTAATCCAGCAGCCGCAGGCCCGCCACTTCGGGATAAAAAGTTTCCAGGGCTTTGCGCAGGGCGTTGTCCAGGGCATTGACCGGTCCGTTGCCCTCCGCTGCCGTATGAACAACCTCATCTCCCACCTTTAGCTTAATTACCGCTTCCGAATGGATAGGCTGTTCCTCCCGCATTTCCAGAATCAGCCGCATGCTTTGCAGTTGGAAAGGCTCCCGGTAACCGTTAAGGGCCTTGCGCAGCATCAGTTCCAGGGATCCCTCGGCCGCCTCAAACTGGTAGCCGCGGTGTTCCAGGTTTTTCAACCGGTCTAATACCTGCCTGCCCTCGGGGCTGTTTTTATCTAAATGCAGTTCTTTGTATTTATACAGCAGGTTAGAAATTCCCGCCAGTTCAGACATCAACACCCGCCGGGTATTGCCCACCAGCGCCGGGTCCAGGTGTTCGTAGGTACCCGGTTCTTTTAACAGGGCACTGACATGGATGCCTCCCTTGTGGGCAAAGGCACTCTCGCCCACATAAGGCTGGTTGGCCACCGGGTTTAAGTTGGCCAGTTCATAGACATAGCGGGAAAGCTCGGTCAGGTAAACCAGGTTTTCCCGGGGGATGGTGGTGCAGCCCAGTTTAAAGGTAAGATTGGGGATGACGGAACAAAGGTTGGCATTGCCGCACCGCTCGCCCAACCCGTTAACGGTACCCTGCACCTGAACAGCCCCTGCCTGCACCGCCATCAGTGTGTTGGCCACCGCCATCTCGCCGTCATTATGGGCATGGATACCCAGTTCTACTCCGGGCAGCTCCTCCTTAACCCGGCTAACCGCCTGCCAAACCTCCAGGGGCAGGCTGCCGCCGTTGGTATCGCAGAGAATCACGGCATCCGCGCCCCCCTGTACGGCCGCCCGCAAAACCTCCAGGGCATAATCGGGGTTAGCTTTGTACCCGTCAAAAAAATGCTCCCCGTCAAAGAACACCGTCAGGCCATGGGCCTTAAGATAGGCCACCGACTCCCTTACCATGCGCAAATTTTCTTCCAGGGTGGTGTTTAAGGCCCTGATAACATGAAAATCCCAGGCTTTGCCGAAAATAGCGGCCGCCTTAACGCCGGCTGCCAGCAGGCAGTTAAGGTTGGCATCCTGATCGGCTGCCACGCCGGGCCGGCAGGTACTGCCAAAGGCGGTTATGATAGCGTTTTTCAAGGGGTACTGCCGGATACGGTTAAAGAATTCCATATCTTTAGGGTTGGAACCGGGCCAGCCCCCCTCGATATAATGAAAGCCCATTTCGTCTAAACGCAGGGCAATTTTAATTTTATCATCGGCCGAAAGGCTGACCCCTTCCCCCTGGGTGCCGTCCCGCAGGGTGGTATCGTAAATTTTAATGGTTGCCTTTAAATTCCCAATGTGAACCACCTCATTTATGCTATGGGGTTTTTCTTAACGGTCAGGCATCCTGGCCCAGCGCACTGATAACGGCATCGGTCATTTCCACTGTACCCAGGCGTGTTTTGCCCGGCTGCATGATGTCACCGGTGCGGTAGCCCTGTTGCAGTACCTTATTTACCGCCCGTTCAACAGCGGCAGCTTCATCCTCCAGGCCAAAGGAAATGCGCAGCATCATGGCCGCCGACAGGATGGTGGCAATAGGATTGGCCAGGTTTTGACCGGCTATATCCGGTGCTGAACCGTGGATAGGTTCATACAGGGCCACTTCGCCGCCCAGGCTGGCGGAAGGCAGCATGCCAATGGAACCGGTAAGTTGGGAAGCCAGGTCGGTTAAAATATCGCCAAACATGTTTTCGGTTATCAGCACGTCAAACTGTTTGGGGTTGCGCACCAGTTGCATGGCGCAATTATCCACATACATGTGGCTTAATTCCACATCCGGGTATTCGCCGGCCAGGCTTTCCACCACTTCCCGCCACAGGCGGGAGCTTTCCAGCACGTTGGCTTTATCCACCGAGGTCAGCTTTTTACGGCGCCGGCGGGCCATTTCAAAACCCAGCCGGGCCACCCGGGCCACCTCATGGGTGGTATATTCCAGGGTTTCAACCGCTTTTTGGCCGCCCCCCGGCAAGTCCTGCCGGTGTTTTTGGCCAAAGTATAGACCGCCGGTAAGTTCCCTGATAATCAAAATATCCAACCCTGCCACAATATCTTCTTTTAGGGTGGAAGCAGTCGCCAGGGCAGGATTTACCACTGCCGGGCGCAGGTTGGCATACAGCCCCAGCTTTTTGCGCAGCGGCAACAGGGCCCCCCGCTCCGGCCGCAGTTCGGGGGCCAGGTTATCCCATTTGGGGCCGCCTACCGCCCCCAGTAAAACAGCATCGCTGTTACGGCAGACCGCCAGGGTTTCCTCCGGCAGCGGGTGGCCGGTGGCATCGTAAGCTGCCCCGCCGATTAAAGCGGTTTGCAACGCAAACTGACGGTTATATTTTTCCCCCACCGCCTGCAGCACTCTGACCGCCTGGGGGATTATTTCCGGGCCGATACCGTCGCCGGGCAGCAGCGCAATTTTATACATCCTGCTTCACCCGCCCTTTAACGTAGTTAATCAGCCCGCCCGCTTCAATAATCTGCCGCATAAAATCGGGAATGGGTACGGCCTGGTAAGTTTTTCCGTCAGTCAGGTTGGTGATGGCGCCCGTGGCTGCGTCTACCGCAATAACATCCCCTTCCTGCAGTTCATCAATAATCTCGGGACATTCAAAAATAGGCAGGCCGATATTAAAGGCGTTGCGGTAAAATATCCGGGCAAAGGATTTCGCCACCACACAGGATACCCCGGCCGCCTTAATGGCAATGGGCGCGTGTTCCCGGGAGCTGCCGCAGCCAAAATTTTTGCCCGCCACCAGGATATCGCCGGGCTTTACCCGGGAGGCAAACTGCGGGTCGGCATCCTCCATGCAGTGCCTGGCCAGCTCTGCCGGGTCGGAGCTGTTAAGGTAGCGTGCCGCAATAATTAAATCGGTATCCACATCGTTGCCAAATTTCCATACTTTACCCTGCAGCTTCATTTACAGCACCTCCTCGGGATGTGATATGCGGCCTGTCACGGCACTGGCAGCGGTAACTGCCGGGTTGGCCAGGTATACTTCACTTTCCGGGTGGCCCATGCGGCCCACAAAGTTGCGGTTGGTGGTGGCAATGCAGCGTTCCCCCTTGGCCAAAATGCCCATATGGCCGCCCAGGCAGGGGCCGCAGGTGGGGGTGCTGACCACCGCGCCGGCATCCAGGAAAATTTCAAACAGTCCTTCCCGCATGGCCTGGCGGTATATTTCCTGGGTACCCGGGATAATAATTAACCTGACCCGCTTGTTCACTTTTTTGCCCTGCAGCACTTGGGCAGCCAGGCGCAAATCTTCCATCCGCCCGTTGGTGCAAGAACCGATGACCGCCTGGTGGATTTCCACCTGGCCGGCCTGGCTCACCGGCCGGGCGTTCTCCGGCAGGTGAGGAAAAGCCACCTGGGGTTCAATTTTGCTTGCATCAAATTCGTAAACCGCTGCATAAACGGCATCCGGATCGCTGGTATAAAAGGTGTAGGGGCGTTTGGCCCGACCCTCTACATACTGCCGGGTAATCTCATCCGGCTCAATAATGCCGTTTTTGCCGCCCGCTTCAATGGCCATATTGCACATGGTAAACCGTCCGTCCATGGAAAGCCGGCGGATGGCTTCGCCGCAAAATTCCATGGCCCGGTAGAGGGCGCCGTCCACCCCGATTTGGCCGATCGTATAAAGGATGAGGTCTTTGCCGCCCACCCATTTGTTTAAGGAACCGTGATAAACAAACTTCAGGGATTCCGGTACTTTAAACCAGGTTTCGCCCAGGGCCATGGCGGCAGCCAGGTCGGTGCTGCCTACCCCGGTGGCAAAGGCACCCAAAGCACCGTAAGTGCAGGTGTGGGAATCAGCCCCGATCACCACATCGCCGGGACCCACCAGCCCCTGTTCGGGCAGCAGGCAGTGTTCAATGCCCATACGGCCCACTTCAAAATAATTGGTCAGTTCCTGGCTGTGGGCAAAGTCCCGCACCAGTTTTGCCTGTTCCGCAGACTTGATGTCTTTGTTGGGGGTAAAATGGTCGGGCACCAGGGCTACCCGTTCTTTATCCCAAACCCTGGTCAGGCCGATTTTTTGAAATTCTTTAATGGCCACCGGTGCGGTAATATCGTTGGCCAGCACCAGGTCTACCTTGGCGTTAATCAGCTCCCCCGGTTTGACGCTATCTTTTCCTGCTGCCGCAGCCAGTATCTTTTCTGTTATGGTCATGGGCACGGTACTTCACCTCTCATATTAGCTAAAAATGCTTAACTTCTGTCATAAATCAATTTATTTACGGCATTGACATAGGCTTTGGCGGATGCTTCCAAAATATCGGTGCTGACCCCCCGGCCGGTGTAAATTTTTTCCTGGCCGCTGCACTTTAGTTTTACGGTAACATCGCCCAGGGCGTCTGTGCCGCCGGTAATGGCATTAATGGCATAGTTAACCAAAGTGCAGGAAATGCCGGTAATTTTGTCCACAGCCTTGTAGATGGCATCCACCGGGCCGTCGCCGCAGGCGGCATCTTCCTGCCGTTCCTCCCCTACCCTAAGCCCTACGGTGGCTGTCGGCACCACCGTACTGCCGCTGGAAATGTGGAAGTATTCCAGCGTATAGGTATCCGGGATATGCCTGATTTCATCTTCCACAAGGGCCTGCAGGTCGTCATCCGTAATTTCTTTCTTTTTATCGGCCAGTGCCTTGAATCTGGCAAAGGCCAGGTTCAATTCTTCATCCGACAGGTTGTAGCCCAGCTCCGCCAAACGGTCCCGGAAGGCATGCCGGCCGGAATGTTTGCCCAGCACCAGGTTGCTGGCCGCAATGCCAACCAGCTCCGGGTTCATAATTTCGTAGGTGGTGCGTTCTTTCAACACGCCGTCCTGGTGGATGCCGGACTCGTGGGCAAAGGCGTTTTTGCCCACCACTGCTTTGTTAGGCTGCACCGGCATGCCGGTTAACGAACTAACCAACCGGCTGGTGCGGTAAATTTCCCGGGTGTTAAAACCGGTGGTGAGGCGGTAAAGATCCTGGCGGGTGTACAGGCCCATCACCACTTCTTCCAGGGCGGCGTTGCCCGCCCGCTCACCAATGCCGTTAACGGTCCCCTCCACCTGACGGGCGCCTGCTCCAACGGCAGCCAGGGAATTGGCCACCGCTAACCCCAGGTCATCGTGGCAGTGTACGCTGACCACTACCTTTTCAATGCCCGGTGTTTTCTCCATCACCTGTTTAATAAACCGGGCAAACTCATCGGGCATGGCATAACCTACGGTATCCGGTATGTTAATTACCGTAGCGCCTGCTTTAATTACCTCGCCAAACACCCGGGCCAGGTAATCCACATCCGAACGGGAGGCATCCTCCGCCGAAAACTCTACATCCGAAGTGTATTTTCTGGCGTGCCGCACCGCCGCCACAGCCGCCTCCACCACCTGATCCCGGTTCTTGCGCAGCTTGTATTGCAGGTGTATATCCGAAGTGGCAATAAAGGTATGGATGCGGGGCTGTTCGGCATCCCGCAAGGCTTCCCAGGCGCAATCAATGTCTTTAAAATTGGCCCGGGCCAAGCCGGCCACCGTAACTCCCCGCACTTCCCGGGCCACTGCCTGCACAGCGGCAAAATCCCCGTGGGAGGTAATGGGAAAACCGGCTTCGAGAATATCCACACCCAGGCGGGCCAGTTGCCTGGCAATTTGCAGTTTTTCGTTGATGTTTAAACTGACGCCCGGGGATTGCTCACCATCCCGCAGGGTTGTGTCAAAAATATAAACCCGGTTGCTCAAACCATTCCCTCCTGTCATTCTTCTTGCCGGTCTACTGCATTACAAATGTCCGCACCTGTCAGCACCATGGGCAACACATTTTCATCCGGGTCAATGGCGCAGTCCACCAGCACCGGCCCCGGTTCATTGAATACTTCCGGCAGGGCTGCCAGCAGCTCCTGCTCGGTGCGTACGGTTAAGCCCTTGAAGCCATACAGGCGGCCCAGTGCCGCAAAGTCAGGCACAAAGCTAAAGTCCACTGCCATGTACCGTTTATCACAGTAAAACTCCTGCAGCTGCCGCACCATGCCCAGCCGCCGGTTGTTTAAGACAAATATTTTTAAAGGCAGGCTTTGTTCCGCGGCGGTGGCCAGCTCATTGAAGGTCATTTGAAAACTGCCGTCACCGGTAACCAGCACCACTGTTTTGTCCGGCCGGCCAAAATGGGGCGCCGATGGCACCGGGCAAACCGAAGGCCCATGCAGCCCAAACCGCCGGAGGTAACCAGTTGGCGGGGGGATTTAAAAGGAAAGTGCTGGGCTACCCACATCTGGTGCTGGCCCACATCGGTGGCAATAATTACATCCCCGCCGCTGTGGCGGTAAATTTCTTCTATTATATATTGCGGTTTCAGGTAACGGCCCCCCATGCGGTACCTGGGGGCAAATTCCGTTTTCCAATAGCCCACGGTGTTAACCCAGGGTGTGTTTTGTTTCTTATCCAACCGTACCAGCAGGTCTTCCAGCACCCTTTTGGTATCACCCACGATGGGCAGGTGGGAAATAACGTTTTTACTGATCTCCGCCGGGTCGATATCCACATGGATAACCTTGGCCCGGGGAGCAAAACCGGCCACCCGCCCGGTTACCCGGTCGTCAAAACGGGCCCCCAGGGTAATTAACAGGTCACACTCGGTAACCGCCAGGTTAGCCGCTTTATTGCCGTGCAGCCCCAGCATGCCCAGGAAAAGCGGGTGGTCGCCGGGAAAAGCCCCCAGCCCCATCAGGGTGGAAACCACCGGGGCGTCAATGGTTTCTGCCAGCCACACCAGTTCTTCCGATGCGTTGGCATTTACCACCCCGCCGCCGATGTAAATAACCGGCCGCTGGGCCTGCATGATCAGTTTGGCGGCCTGGTTGATTTGTGCCATGTGCCCTTTAACGGTGGGCTTATAGCCCATCAGCTCAACCTCCTGGGGATATTTAAACTGAATGGGCGTCATGGCAATATCCTTGGGCAGGTCGATTAAAACCGGGCCAGGCCTGCCGGTGCGGGCAATGTGGAAAGCCCGCTTAACAATCATGGGCAGCAGCTTGGGGTCTTTAACCAGGTAGTTGTGTTTGGTAATGGGCATGGTGATGCCGGTAATGTCCACTTCTTGAAAGGCATCCGTCCCTACCTGAACGGTGGGAACCTGCCCGGTAATGGCCACCAAGGGTATGGAATCCATATAGGCGTTGGCCAGGCCGGTGACCAGGTTGGTGGCGCCGGGCCCGGAGGTGGCCATACAGACGCCTACCTTGCCGGTAGTCCGGGCATAACCGCTGGCCGCATGGGCTGCCCCCTGCTCGTGCCGGGTAAGTATGTGCTTGATCTGGCTGTCTTTTAAGGCATCGTACACAGGGAGGATGGCACCACCGGGATAACCAAAAACTAATTCCACACCCTCCATCTCCAGGCAGCGAACCAACGCTTCGGCACAGGTAATTTCCAAAGCATATCCCTCCCGAACAGGCTGACTGCCGTCAGCCGTCAGCTTATAATCTAAAAGGCGCTTATTTTTTCAACCAGGGCATCATCTGGCGCAGCTGGGCGCCCACCTTTTCCACCGGGTGCTGTTGTTCCGTTTTGCGGATGGCATTAAATTGCGGCCCGTTTACCTGGTTTTCCAGCATCCAGTTGCGGGCAAAGGTACCGTTTTGAATTTCTGCCAGCACCCGTTTCATTTCTTCCCTGGTTTGCCGGTTGATGATGCGGGGACCCACCATATAGTCGCCGTATTCTGCGGTATTGCTGACCGAATATCTCATGCGGGAAAGCCCTCCCTCGTAGATCAGGTCGACAATCAGCTTCAGTTCGTGCAGGCACTCAAAGTAAGCCATTTCCGGAGCATAACCGGCTTCCACCAGGGTATCAAAACCTGCCTTAATCAGCTCACTGACACCGCCGCACAGCACTGCCTGTTCGCCAAACAGGTCGGTTTCGGTTTCTTCCTTAAAGGTGGTTTCAAAAACCCCCGCCCGGGTGCAGCCGATGCCCTTGGCATAAGCCAGGGCAATGTCTTTGGCTTTACCGGTATAATCCTGGTGCACTGCCACCAAACCCGGCACCCCTTTGCCTTCTACATACATGCGCCTGACCAGATGGCCGGGGCTTTTGGGCGCCACCAGAAAGACATCCACATGCCGGGGCGGCACAATTTGCCCAAAGTGAATATTGAATCCGTGGGAAAACATCAAAGCCTTGCCTTCGGTGAGATGGGGCGCAATTTCGGTGGCATAAACCCGTCCCTGAATTTCATCCGGCAGCAGCACCTGGATGACATCCGCCTTGGCGCAGGCTTCCGCCACAGCCGCCACTTCCAGCCCGTCTGCCTCCGCCTTGGCCCAGCTGGGGCTGCCCCGGCGCAGCCCTACCACCACATCCAAACCGCTGTCACGCAAGCTCTGCGCCTGGGCGTGGCCCTGGCTGCCGTATCCTAAAACAGCAATCTTTTTGCCCTTTAAGTACTCCAGATTAGCATCTGCATCATAATAAATCTTTACCATGTTTAGTCCTCCTCTTTTGTCCTGTTAAGATTGGTATATTTGGCACCCCGCAGCATGGCTACTTTGCCGGTGCGCACCAGTTCTCTGATGCCAAAGGGCCGCAAGGCTTCTTCAAAGGCATTGATTTTTTCCTGGTTGCCGGTGCATTCCAAGGTTAAGTTTTTGTGGCCGTAATCCACAATGTTGGCCCGGAAAATCTGGGCAATCTGCATAATTTCTCCCCGGGTGCCTGACTCGGCGTTAACCTTGATCAGCACCAGTTCCCTGTCAACATGGGGGGATGAGGTAATATCGCTGATTTTAATGACATCAACCAGCTTATGCAGTTGTTTGCTGACCTGTTCCAACACCCGTTCATCTCCCTCCACCACAATGGTCATGCGGGAAATTGCCGGGTTGTCGGTGCGTCCCACCGCCAGGCTGTCGATATTGTAGCCCCGCCGGCTGAACAGTCCGGCCACCCGGGCCAGCACTCCGGGGCTGTTTTCCACTAATACCGCCAGTGTATGGTACATCACGGCACCCCTTTCTAACCTATCATTTCGTTCAGCGCCTTGCCCGGCGGCACAAAGGGCAAGACGTTTTCTTCTCTCTCAATCACAAAATCCATCAAAACAGGTTTGCTTGACTGGATGGCAGCCTGCAGTACCTCGGCCACTTCCTCCCGGCGGGTTACCTGGTAACCCTCGGCGCCGTAGGCTTCGGCCAGTTTAACAAAGTCCGGGTTGTTCATCTCGCTGTAGGAATAGCGCCGGTTATAAAACATTTCCTGCCACTGGCGCACCATGCCCAGGTAGCCGTTATTCATAATGGCCACATTAACCGGCAGGTTGTAATCCACTGCGGTGGCCAGCTCCTGGATGTTCATTTGAATGCTGCCGTCGCCGGCGATGTCAAAGACTGTTTCTCCCGGGCAGGCCACCTGAACGCCGATGGCGGCCGGAAAACCGTAACCCATGGTGCCCAGGCCGCCGGAGGAGATAAAGGAACGGGGCCGGGTGTAGGTGTAATAGTGGGCTGCCCACATCTGGTGCTGGCCCACTTCGGTGGTAATGCGGGCCTGGCCGCCGGTCTGCCGGTAAATCTCCCGGATCACCTGCTGGGGCTTTAAATTACTGCCCTGCTCATTAAAATCAAGGGGATATTCCTTTTTCCAGGCGGCAATTTTATCCCGCCAGGCCGACTGCAGTTTTGCTTCAATGCGTTCCAGCAGCTGGCGGAGTACCGTCTTCACATCTCCGGCAATGGCAATATCCACCCTTACATTTTTGCCCAGCTCGGCCGGGTCAATATCAATATGGATGATTTTGGCGTTGGGAGCAAAGGATTCTACCTTGCCGGTGACCCGGTCATCAAAGCGAACTCCTACAGCAATCAGTAAATCGCATTCGCAGATGGCATAGTTGGCGTACTTGGAACCGTGCATGCCCAGCATGCCCAGGGACAGCGGGTGATCGCCGGGAAAGCCTCCCAGCCCCATCAGGGTGGTGGCCACCGGCGCCAGCAATGACTCGGACAGCCGCAGCAGTTCTTCATGGGCGCCGGCGCTGATGATGCCGCCGCCGGCATAGATAACCGGCCGCCGGCTGGCGGCAATGGCTTGCAGCGCCTGGTTAACCAGCTCTTCCCGGGCTTTGCGGGGCGGGTTGTAGCCCGGCAGGTCCAGGAAACCGTTGCGGTGGTAATCCATGGCACCGGAAGAAACATCCCTGGGAATGTCAATCAAAACCGGGCCGGGACGGCCGGTACCGGCAATGTAAAAGGCTTCTTTAACAATTCGGCCCAGATCCCGGATGTCTTTAACTATATAGTTGTGCTTGGTAATAGGCAGGGTGATGCCGGTAATGTCTACCTCCTGGAAAGAATCCCGGCCCAGCATGGCAGTGGGCACCTGGCCGGTGATGGCCACCAGCGGCACCGAATCCATGTAAGCGTTGGCAATGCCGGTTACCAGGTTGGTGGCGCCGGGGCCGGAAGTGGCCAGGCATACCCCCACCCGGCCGGAAGCCCGGGCATAGCCGTCGGCGGCGTGCACCGCCCCCTGTTCGTGACGGGTTAAAACGTGATGAATATCCGCATCGTACAGGGCGTCGTAAATGGGGAGCGCCTGCCCGCCCGGGTAGCCGAAAATGGTTTCGACGCCCATTTCTTTTAAACTGTCAATTAAAATTTCCGCTCCGGACATTTTCATATAAAAAACCTCCAATTATGCCTATGCATTTTTTGGGGGGGCTTCTCAGCTTAATACCGCACCCTGACCGGCTGAAGACACCTGCTTGGCGTAACGGGCCAGGTAGCCTTCAGTTACTTTGGGTGCCGGGGGCTGCCAGGCTTCAAGGCGCTGCTTGATTACCGTTTCATCCAGCTTAGCCGCCAGCCGGTAGTTGGGAATATCAATTTCTATCATGTCGCCGTCCTGCAGGAGAGCAATTAATCCGCCTTCGGCGGCTTCCGGGGAGATATGGCCGATGGAAGCTCCCCGGGAGGCTCCGGAAAATCGCCCGTCGGTTAACAGGGCCACTTCTTTATCCAGCCCCATGCCCGCCAGCACCGAGGTGGGTGCCAGCATTTCCCGCATGCCCGGGCCGCCTTTGGGGCCTTCGTAGCGGATAACCACCACATCGCCGGGCTTGATTTGGCCGGCCATAATGGCTGTAATGGCGGCTTCTTCGCCGTCAAACACCCTGGCCGGGCCGGTATGCCGCAGCATCTCGGGTGCCACCGCCGCCCTTTTTACCACCGCCCCGTTAGGCGCCAGGTTGCCCCGCAGAACAGCCAACCCGCCGGTGGAACTGTAGGGTTCCTGCACACTGCGGATTACCTGCCGGTCTTTTACTTTAGCCTGTTCTAATAATTGTCCAACCGTCAAGCCACTGACAGTTTTAATGTTTGGATTAATCAGACCGTTATTAAGCAGTTCTTTCATCACCGCCTGGATCCCGCCGGCGGCATCCAGATCCTGAATGTGATGGCGGCCCGCCGGGCTCAGCTTGCACAGGTGCGGTGTCCGCTCGCTGATTTCGTTAATTAAATCCAGGTTAAGCTCTATACCCGCTTCCCGGGCAATGGCCGGCAGGTGCAGTACCGTATTGGTGGAACAGCCCAGGGCCATATCCACCGCCAGCCCGTTGCGGAAGTTTGCCATGGTTAAAATATCCCGGGGTCTCAGGTTTTCTCGCACCAGCGCCACCGCCCGCAGGCCCGCTGCCTTGGCCAGCCGGCGTCTGGCGGCACTGACGGCGGGAATGGTGCCGTTGCCCGGCAGTGCCATACCCAGTGCTTCGGTTAAACAATTCATACTGTTGGCGGTAAACATACCGGCACAGGAGCCGCAACCGGGGCAGGCGTTTTCTTCCAGTTCCGCCAGTTCCTCAGGAGTCAGGCGGCCCGCCTGCACTGCCCCCACTGCTTCAAACATTTGCGTAACTGAAACATCCTGGTTTTGAAACCTGCCGGCCAGCATCGGACCGCCGCTGACCACAACAGCCGGTATGTTTAACCGGGCCGCCGCCATCAGCATCCCCGGCACCACCTTATCGCAGTTGGGTATCAGTACCAGCCCGTCAAAGGGATGGGCCTGAGCCATAATTTCTATAGAATCGGCAATAATCTCCCGGCTGGCCAGGGAATAGCGCATGCCCGGGTGCCCCATGGCAATGCCGTCGCACACTGCAATAACCGGGAATTCCAGCGGCGTGCCGCCGGCCATGCGAACGCCTGCCTTCACGGCTTCGGCAATATCCCGCAAATGGATATGCCCGGGTACAACCTCGTTAAAGGAATTTACTACGCCAATCAAAGGGCGGGATAATTCTTCATCCAGCAGCCCCAGTGCTTTTAACAAACTGCGGTGGGGCGCCCTGGCCAGCCCCTCTTTCATAACATCACTGCGCATAACCAAACCTCCCGAATTCCAAGTATACAAAAAACCTCCCGCCCCTGGCATTAATGCCAGGGACGAGAGGTTTATCCTTCCGCGGTACCACCCTGATTGCTCATGAAGAGCCGCTCATGCACAAAACACATACCATACCTGTGCCTTTTGATAACGGGTTTCTGAAAACCCGGCCCCCATTACCGGTGCCGCCGGCACGTTCACAAGGGCAGCTCCCGGGTGAGCCCAGACTGCCCAGTGACACCGGTTCCCACCTGCTCCGGCTCTCTGTGGCCCTGTTCAGCCTGTTATCCCGATCATGGCTGTTAATTATACCTACTAAATAAATTACTAGTAAGTATAGTTGTTTCGCCTGGTGGTGTCAAGCAGTTCTGTGTTATGATCGGGTTAAATTTGCGGGTGTTACAACAAAAAACCTCTCGTTCCCGGCCACTGCCAGGGACGAGAGGTATTCCTTCCGCGGTACCACCCTGATTGCTCACAAAGAGCCACTTTTGCACAGCATACAGACGTACTTGTGCGGTTTGATAACGGGTGCCTGACCCGGCCCAGCCTACTTGCAGCATGCGTTCGGAAGGGCAGCTCCGGGGTGATGTAGGTAACCTGTCATGCGGCGCCGGCTTTCACCTAACCCGGCTCTCTGTGGCCCTGTACCAGATTCCCGGTCCCCATCAAAGCTGTTTGGCTATTAATTACTTTTTAGTATAATTTTTTAGTCAACTGCTGTCAAGAAATAAATAAATTTTTGACTGCATAAGCCTTGCGGCTGCTGACATTTTCCTGCCGGCTTCGCTTTATTTGTTAACCGTCTGCCGGCTTAGATATTCCTTGCATGGCCTTAAGAAATACCTCTACCAGCTGGGGGTCGAAGTGTTTGCCGGCACAGTTTTTTATTTCCGCCAGGGCTTCTGCCGGGCTCTTGCCCTTGCGGTAAGGGCGGTCACTGGTAATGGCGTCGTAGGCATCGGCAATGGCAATGATCCGGGCCACCAGGGGAATTTGCTTGCCCCGCAGGCCGCCGGGGTAACCGCTGCCGTCATATTTTTCCTGGTGATACATAACCCCTTCGTATATCTGTTTCATCACCGACTTGGGTTCGATTTGTTGGATAATCTGGGCACCGATCACCGGGTGGCTTTTCATGATCCGCCACTTGTCTTCGTCCAGGGGACCCGGTTCCAGCAGTACGTTATCCCGGATACCGATTTTCCCCACATCGTGCAGCAGAGCCGCCTGCTGCAGTATTTCTTGCTGTTGGGGGCTCAGTCCCATTTCCCTGGCAATTAATAAAGACAGCCGGCTGACCCTTTCCGAATGACCGCGGGTGTAGGGATCCCTGGCATCAAGGGCGGATGTAAGGGCTCGAATCAGGCTGATCATTAATTTTTCCTGGTTGGCCAGCAGCAAGCTGTTGTCAATAATTACCGCCGCCTGGCTGGCAAAAGTGTGGCACAACCGTATATCCCGCCGGCTGAATTGGCTGCCGTCCTGTTTGTTGATTAACTGCAGGCAGCCCAGCAGGCGGCCTTTATTAATCAGAGGCAAAAATACCATGCTGGTAACGGCAAAGTTTACCGCATAGGTTGCTCGCTCTAAAATACAGCCTTCCTGTTTGCCGTTGCCGGTAATCACCGGCTTTCCTGCCGCCGCCAGGCCGTTAACGTAGTCCTGCAGCTGCCTGTCCAGCAGGGCGACAGCATCATAATCCAACCCGTAGGAAGCCGCCGGGACAATGGCCGCTTCTTCTCCCTGCTTCAGCCACAGCACGCCGGTTGCCGCCTTTACCAGCAGCACCGCCTGATCCATTAATATTTCCACCACCTCCTCCAACCGGAGGTTTGAACTGAGTAAGGCACCCACTTCGATAAGAGCTTCAACCTCCTCGGTGGTGAAGGATGTTTCAGCCTCAGCACTGATATATTCTTCCATAGGATTATTCTCCCTGACAAAGTGTATGCCAAATATATTGGCTGTTTTTTACCAATCCACCTTCCTGCCGGGAGAAGAAAAATAAGCATTTTCTTAAAAATGTTGCAATTTTAAAGTTGTAATTATTGCGCTTAGCCTTAATAATTTATATTAAGCGGGGTGCTATTTATGGATATTCTTTGTTTTCTGTTGCTAGTCTTAATTTGGGGCATTGCTTGCTTGTTTGCTTCATTTTTTGCCTTTTTGATCGGTTCTTTCTTTGAGTATGCGCTTGGCGCATGGTTTTTTTGGCCCGGTTTTGTCTTTGGCTTTTTCGTTTTTATGTATAACCTGCGCCCACTGCTGTTTTTCTACAATGACAGTATTACAGTGGAACCACCGAAAAAACATAAATCAATTCTTCCATTTATTTTAGGTTTATGGCTAGGTATAGAATTTTTTGATAATGAAGAAAAATGACATGGCTTACCGCATGCCAAACGGTAAACCATGTCATTTTTCTTAAAAATAAATTGAACAAGTCGTAGTAGAAAGCCTCGGCAAGCACATTATACCACTGTTTAATATCTCGCCAGCAGCCGGCGGGCGGCGGCGACAGCCTGCCGGACTGCTTCGGGAGCCGGACCGCCCCGCACTTTGCGGGCAGCGGCACAGTGTTCGACGCCTATAACTTCATACAAATCATCGCTAAAGTGGGGGGATAATTTTTGGTATTCCTCCAGGGTCATTTCTTCCAGGGTTTTTTCTTGCTGCAGGCAGTAAAATACCGCTTTGCCCACAATTTCATGGGCTTCCCGGAAGGGTACACCCTTTTTGGCCAGGTAATCCGCCACATCGGTGGCGTTGGTAAAACCGCCCCGGGCGGCTTTGGCCATGTTGTCCCGGCGCACAGTCATGGTGGCAAGCATGGGACGGCAAACCATTAAACAGCCCTTCACAGTATCAATGGCGTCAAAGAGAGCCTCTTTATCCTCCTGCATGTCTTTGTTGTAGGCCAGGGGCAGCCCCTTGAGCATGGTTAACAGGCCTATTAAATCGCCGTAAACCCGGCCGGTTTTGCCCCGGATCAGTTCCGCCACGTCCGGGTTTTTTTTCTGGGGCATAATGCTGGACCCGGTGCTGTAAGCGTCATCCAGTTCAATAAAAGCAAATTCGCCGCTGGACCAGAGAACAATTTCTTCGCACAGCCGGCTGAGGTGCATCATAATCAGAGAAGCGGCGGCACAAAACTCCACCGCAAAATCCCGGTCGCTGACTGCATCCAGGCTGTTTTCACTGACAGCGGCAAAACCCAGCAATTCGGCGGTGTACTGCCGGTCCAGCGGGAAGGTGGTGCCGGCCAAGGCACCGGAACCCAGGGGCATCACATCCGTCCGCCGGTAACAATCCGTCAGCCGATCCATATCACGCAAGAACATTTGCACATAGGCCATTAAATGATGGGCCAGGGTAATGGGCTGGGCCCGCTGCAGGTGGGTATAACCCGGCATAACGGTCTGCAAATGCTGTTCTGCCAGGGCCAGCAGTGTTTCTACCAGTTCTTTCAGCAGCAAGCGGATGGCAGTAATTTCGTCCTTAAGGTACATACGAATATCCAAGGCCACCTGGTCGTTGCGGCTGCGGGCAGTATGCAATTTCTTGCCCACCGCACCGATTTTCGCCGCCAGCAACTGTTCCACATTCATGTGAATATCTTCTGCCGCAACATCAAAGGCCACCCGGCCGCTTTCGATTTCCGCCAGGATTTCCTCCAAGCCCTGCACAATCTGCCGGGTTTCCTCAGGGGTGATAATGCCCACCTTGCCCAGCATGGTGGCATGGGCGATGCTGCCCCGGATATCCTGCTTGTACAGTCTTTGGTCAAAAGAAATGGAGGAGTGAAAATCCTCCACCAAACGATCGGTTGTTTTCTGGAAGCGACCGCCCCAGAGTTTCATGTCAGACACCTCGCTTGTCTTTCTGTGGCAATTACCTTAAGCCCGCCTTTTTCTCCATCAAGGCCCGGACTTTCAGCGGTAAGCCAAACAGGTTGATGAAGCCCGCCGCATCCGCCTGGTTGTATACCTCATCCCGGCCAAAGGTGGACAGCTCTTCGTCATAAAGGGAATAGGGAGAGGTGATACCGGCAGGCATAATGTTGCCTTTGTACAGCTTCAGTTTAACCGTACCGGTAACGGTGCGCTGGGTGCTGTTTACAAAGGCATCCAGGGCTTCCCGCAGGGGCGAGAACCAGACACCGTCATATACCAGTTCGGCGTAGCGCAGGGCCACCTGTTCTTTGTAGTGCAGGGTAGCCCGGTCGAGGGTCAGCAGTTCCAGTTCGTGGTGGGCATACACCAGGATGGCACCGCCGGGGGTTTCATACACGCCCCGGGATTTCATGCCCACCAGGCGGTTTTCCACCATATCTACAATACCGATACCGTTGGCACCGCCGATGGCATTTAGTTGTTCCAGCAAACTGACGCCATCTAGCCGCCGGCCGTTTAACGACACCGGAATGCCCTGCTCAAAGCCGATTTCTACATAGGTGGGCCGGTCCGGCGCCTGTTCCGGCGGGACGGTAAGCATCAGCATATCGTAGGAAGCTGCGTTGGCGGGGCTTTCCAGCTCGCCGCCCTCGTGGCTGATATGCCAGATGTTGCGGTCCCGGCTGTAAATGCTTTTCTTGGTGACCGGCACCGGAATGCCCCGGGCCGCCGCATAATCAATAGCATCTTCCCGGGAACGGATGTCCCATTCCCGCCAGGGAGCAATTACTTTTAAGTGAGGTGCCAGGGCCTTGACGCCCAGTTCGAAGCGCACCTGGTCGTTGCCCTTGCCGGTGGCACCGTGGGCCACCGCCACCGCCCCTTCCCGCTCGGCAATTTCTACCAGTTTTTTGGCAATCAGGGGCCGGGCAAAGGAGGTACCCAGCAGGTATTTGCCTTCATAAACAGCTCCCGCTTTGAGGGTAGGCCAGATGTATTCCTCAACAAATTCCCGGCGCAAATCTTCAATGTAGATTTTGCTGGCGCCGCTGCGCAGGGCCTTTTCTTCCAGTGGTGCCAGTTCTTCGCCCTGGCCCAGGTCGGCGGTCATGGCAATCACTTCGTAGCCGTAGTTTTCTTTCAGCCAGGCAATGATAACGGAGGTGTCTAAGCCTCCGGAATAGGCCAAAACAACCTTTGACATGTCAGTAAGCTCCTTCCTGTGCATAATTATTCGTTTACTATTATAACATATGGCTGCAGACACGCCGCCTGGTTGAACAATTTTTTTACATTAACAGAGCCATTACGGCCTTTTGGGCGTGCAGGCGGTTTTCCGCCTCATCCCACACCACCGAGTGGGGCCCGTCGATGATTTCTGAGGTCACTTCTTCGCCCCGGTGGGCCGGCAGGCAGTGGAGGAAAATGAAATCACTTTTGGCCTGGGCGCACAGGGCTTCGTTTACCTGGTAAGCAGCAAAAGCTTGTACCCGTTCTTGCTGTTCGGACTCCTGCCCCATGCTGGCCCACACATCGGTCACGATGACATCCGCCCCCTGCACCGCTGCCACCGGGTCGCCGGTTACCTGGATTTGGGCACCGGTGGCCCGGGCCTCCTGCCGGGCCAGTTCCACCACCCAATCTTTGGGCCGGTAGCCTGCCGGGGAAGCCACGCTGATGTTCATACCCACCTTGGCACAGCCCAATAACAGGGAATGGGCAATATTGTTGCCGTCTCCCACATAGGCCAGTTTAAGCCCCTGTAATTTCCCTTTGTGCTCTTGAACGGTCAGCAGGTCGGCCAGGATTTGGCAGGGGTGAGTTAAATCTGTCAGGCCGTTAATTACCGGCACATCGGCATACCGGGCCAGTTCTTCTACCTCGCTTTGCTGATAAGTGCGGATCATAATGCCGTCCACCATGCGGGACAATACCCGGGCGGTATCCGCCACCGATTCCCCCCGCCCCATTTGAATATCCTTCGGGCTTAAAAACAAGGCGTAACCGCCCAGCTGGTACATGCCTACCTCAAAACTGACCCTGGTACGGGTAGAGCTTTTTTGAAAAATCATAGCCAGGGTTTTGCCCCGCAAATAAGGGTGAGGGATGCCGGCCTTTTGCATGGCTTTCAGCCGGGCGGCTTCCTCCAGAATCAGGTGAATTTCTTCGCCGGTTAAATCACGCAGGGACAGCAAATCCCTGCCTTTTAGCTTTGTTCTTAATTCTTTCATTTATGTCATCCTCTCCGCATCAACCTGCATGCTGGGCAGGCAAATGTTTGAGAAATTGCGTAAATTGATCCAGGGAAACCGGCGTAACCGGTTCGCCCCGCAACAGTTCATGCAGCACCCCGGCCATGGCCCGGGCGGTATCCAATGAGGTTAAGCAGGGCACCTTGTACTCGGCAGCCAGCCGGCGCAGGCGGAAGCCGGGCCGTCCGGGTATCTTGCCCCGGGTGGGAGTATTGATAACCATTTGCACGCCGCCGGAGCGTACCAAAGCCAGGGGATCTTCCGTGCCCACCACCGGCAGCCCGGCGGTGGCCAGGGCTACGGCGGTTTGCGCGGTGGCATACAGCTTAAAGCCCAGCTGGTGATACTGGCGAGCCACCGCCACTGTCTCCAGTTTATCCCGGTCGGCTACCGAAAACAGTACTGCCCCGCTTTGGGCCACCTTTAAACCGGCGGCCACAATGGCTTTGTAAAAGGCATGGGAGAAGGTTTTATCCACCCCCATAACTTCGCCGGTGGATTTCATTTCCGGCCCCAGGGAGGTTTCCACCAGTCCCAGTTTTTCAAAAGAAAATACCGGCGCTTTTACTGTCACATGGTCGGACAGCGGGCCCAGGCCCGGGCGGTAGCCCAATTCGGCCAGGCTTTTCCCCAGCATGCAGCGGGTGGCGGTTTGTACCATGGGCACCCCGGTTACCTTGGAAAGCACCGGTACCGTCCGGGAAGCCCGGGGGTTCACTTCCAGTACAAAAACCTCCCCTTCCCCCACCACATACTGAATATTCATCAAACCGCAGATTTTTAAGGCCCTGCCGATGCGCTGGGTGTATTCCACCACCCGCTCCAGTTCCTGCTGGTTTAAGCTCTGGGGCGGGTAAACGGCAATGCTGTCGCCCGAATGCACGCCGGCCCGCTCAATGTGTTCCATAATGCCGGGGATAAAAATGTGCTGCCCGTCTCCGATGGCATCCACTTCCACTTCTTTGCCCCGCACATATTTATCTACCAGCACCGGGTGACGGGGGGATACCTGCACTGCGCCGGACATGTATTTCAACAGCTGGTCTTCATTGTAAACGATTTCCATGGCGCGGCCGCCCAGTACATAGGAGGGGCGTACCAGCACCGGAAAGCCCAGGTGGGCGGCAATTTGCCGGGCTTGCTCCACAGTGGTGGCGGTTTTCCCTTCGGTTTGGGGAATATCCAGGCTCTTTAGCAACTTTTCAAACTTTGCCCGGTCTTCGGCGGCATCAATGCCTGCCACCGGGGTGCCCAGGATGTTCACGCCCAGCTCCGCCAGGTCGTTGGCCAGGTTGATGGCGGTCTGCCCGCCAAACTGGACTACCACACCCAGGGGCTGCTCTTTTTCGATAACGTTCATCACGTCTTCGACCGTTAATGGTTCAAAATACAGTTTATCGGCGGTATCAAAATCGGTGGATACTGTTTCCGGGTTGTTGTTAATAATGATTGCTTCGATATTTTCCTGTTGCAGTCCCCACACCGAATGCACCGAGCAGTAGTCAAATTCTACACCCTGCCCGATGCGGATGGGACCGGATCCCAGCACAACCACTTTGGGCCGCTGGGATACCATTACTTCGTCCTCGCTGTCATAGGCTGCATAATAATAGGGGGTGGCGGCCTCAAACTCGGCGGCGCAGGTATCCACCACCTTGTAGGTGGGCAAAATATTGTACTGCCGGCGCAAGCGTCGTATTTCCAGCATGCCGGTGCCGCACAGGCGTCCGATATGGGCATCCGAAAAACCGCAAACTTTGGCCCGGCGCAGCAATTCTTGGTCGGGCAGCCCGCCGGCATTGCGGATCTGCTGCTCCAGCACCACCAGATCTTTGATTTTTTCCAGGAACCAGTAGTCAATGCCGGTTAACTGATGTATTTCTTTCAGGGTCCAGTAACGGCGGAAGGCCTCGGCCACCACAAACAGCCGCTCGTCGTCCGGCCGGCTCAGTTTGCTTTCCAGTTCCATCTCGGTCCAACTGGCGCTGCCCTTGATTTGCAGGCTGTCCACGCCGATTTCCAATGACCGCACCGCCTTCATTAAGGCCCCTTCAAAGGTACGGTCAATGGCCATGACCTCGCCGGTGGCTTTCATCTGGGTGCCCAGGGTACGGTCGCCGCTGGCAAATTTGTCAAAGGGCCAGCGGGGAATTTTTACCACCACATAATCCAGGGTGGGTTCAAAGCAGGCGGTGGTTTTGCCGGTTACCGGGTTGGTGATTTCGTCCAGGTTGAGCCCGATGGCAATTTTGGCCGCCAGTTTGGCAATGGGGTAGCCGGTGGCCTTGGAGGCCAGGGCTGATGAGCGGCTGACCCGCGGGTTCACTTCAATAACGATATAGTTCATGCTGTGAGGGTCCAAGGCAAACTGCACGTTGCAGCCGCCGGCCACCTTGAGGGCCCGGATAATTTTAAGGGCGGCGCTGCGCAGCATTTGGTATTCCCGGTCGGACAAGGTCTGGGAAGGTGCCACCACGATGCTGTCGCCGGTATGAATCCCCACCGGGTCAATGTTTTCCATATTGCAAATGGTGATGCAGTTGTCCGCATGATCCCGCATCACTTCGTATTCTATTTCCTTCCAGCCGGCTACGCTGCGTTCCAGCAGAACCTGGTTGATCATGCTCATTTTTAGGCCCCGGTGGCAGATGGCGGTTAATTCTTTTTCATCCCGGGCAATGCCGCCGCCGGTGCCGCCCAGGGTGTAGGCCGGCCGAACAATCAGCGGATAGCCGATTCGATTGGCAAACTCGATGCACTCCTCCAGGGTGCCGGCAATCGTGCTTTCCGGAATGGGCTCGCCGATGGCCAGCATGGTCGCCCGGAACAGCTCCCGGTCTTCCGCTTTCTTAATCGTTTCCAGGGAGGTTCCCAGCAGCTCTACGCCGTATTTCTCCAGGATGCCGCGTTCCGCCAGTTCCACTGCCATATTTAACCCGGTCTGGCCCCCCAGGGTGGGCAAAATGCCGTCCGGCCTTTCTTTGGCAATGATTTTTTCTAAGCTATCCCAGGTTAAGGGTTCGATATAAACAACATCCGCAATATCTTGGTCGGTCATAATGGTGGCCGGATTGGAATTCACCAGCACCACTTTGATGCCCTCTTCCCGCAGCGCTTTGCAAGCCTGGGTTCCGGCATAATCAAACTCTGCCGCCTGGCCAATGATAATAGGACCGGAACCAATCACCAGTACCGTATTAATGTCTTTCCGTTTGGGCATCTTTTCCCTCCATCCGCTATTACTTTATTGTATTTATCCGGCAGCCATCGCTTGCTCCAGTATTGCCATCGCCTGATCCGCTTCCTGGCGGCTGACCGTCAGCGGCGGCAAAAACCGCAGCACATTGCCGTTAGTACAGTTAATCAGTAAACCCTGCTCCTGGCAGCGGGCCACAATCTCCTTGCCTTCGACAGTCAATTCCATACCCAGCATTAAGCCCAGGCCCCGCACTTCTTTAACATAGCTGTACCGGCGGGCCAGTTCCTGCAAGCGGTTGGCCAGGTAGGCCCCTGTGCTGTTGGCTTTTTCCGGCAGCCCGTCTTGTATAATGGTTGTCACGGCTGCCAGGGCGGCTGTGCAGGCCAGAGGGTTGCCGCCAAAGGTGCTGGCATGATCCCCCGGCTGAAAGGCTGCCGCCACCCGGTCTTTGGCCAGCATGGCACCGACCGGGAAACCGCCGCCCAGGGCCTTGGCCAGTGTTATGATATCCGGTTCCACCTGGTAGTGTTGGTAAGCAAACAGCTTGCCGGTACGGCCCAGGCCGCATTGCACTTCGTCAAAAATCAGCAGCAGCCCCTTTTCTTTGCATAATTGCGCCACTCCCGCCAGGTAGTCCGGTCGGGCCGGTATAACGCCTCCTTCGCCCTGCACCGGTTCCAGCATCACCGCGCAGGTGTGGGGGCCAATGCTTTGTGCCAGTGCTGCCAGGTCGTTAAAGGGCACATAGCGAAACCCCTGCGGCAGCGGGTCAAAACCCTTTTGGTATTTGGTCTGGCCGGTGGCCGTAACGGTCGCCAGGGTGCGCCCGTGGAAAGAGTTGGTGGCAGTAATAATTTCATATTTATCCGGCCCCAGGTTTAATTTGGCATACTTGCGGGCCAGTTTGATGGCTCCTTCGTTGGCTTCCGCCCCGCTGTTGCAGAAAAATACCTTGTCGGCACAGGAGTTTTCTGCCAGCAATTGGGCCAACTTTACCTGGGGCTCAATCCAGTAAAGGTTTGAACAATGCAGCATGGTACCGGCCTGCCGGCAGATGGCCGCCGCCACTGCAGGGTGGGCATGGCCCAGGGAATTTACCGCCAGACCCCCCACAAAATCCAGATACTCCTTGCCGTCGGCATCCCAAACCCGGCAGCCTTCCCCTTTTACCAGGGCTATGGGCAGCCGTCCGTATGTATGCATTACATACTGTTGCCCCAAAGCAGCAATCTCTTGATTATTCATTTTTTTCACCGTCCTGTCACTTATCGCCGACAACCATGGTGCCAATGCCTTTATCTGTAAATACCTCCAGCAATATGGCATGGGGCACCCGGCCGTCCAAAATGTGGGTGGTGGTGACCCCGCCCTTGATAGCGTTGACGCAGCACTCCACCTTGGGAATCATTCCCCCCTGGATAATGCCCCGCTCAATCAGTGCCGGTATTTCTTCCACTTTGATGGTTGACAGCAGGGATGTTTGATCGCTGCGATCCGCCAGAATACCTTCAACATCTGTTAAGATAATCAGCTTGTCGGCCTGCAGGGCGGTGGCGACGGCGCCCGCCACCGTATCGGCGTTGATGTTGTAGCTTTCGCCGGCCGGGCCGCTGCCCACCGGGGCAATCACCGGGATGTAGCCCTCCTTTACAACCGTTTCGATGAGCTGCGGGTTAACTTGCGCCACCTGCCCTACAAAGCCCATGTCCTGCCTGTCTTTGCCCAGTTTTTTTGCGGCTATAATTAAATTGGCATCCTTGCCCGACAACCCTACCCCCCGGCCCCCCAGCCGGTTAAGCAGGGCAACAATTTCTTTGTTCAGCTTGCCCAGTACCATCTCCACCACTTCCATGGTGGAAGCATCGGTGACCCGCAGGCCGTTAACAAACCTGGATTCAATGCCAAGTTTTTGCAACATGCCGGTAATGGCCGGGCCGCCCCCGTGCACCACCACCGGGTTAATGCCCACATATTTCATTAACACCAGGTCGGTCATCACGGCCTGTTTTAGCCGGCTGTTGATCATGGCATGGCCGCCGTACTTGATAACAATGGTTTTGCCGGAGAATTTTTTAATATATGGTAAAGCCTCCACCAGAATTTCTGCTTTTTCCAGCGCGGTTAACATGGTAGGATCTCCTTTTCTTTAAGGTACTGACTCCGATGCAGCCTGGTTATGTCCGGTAGCTGCCGTTTATGCGCACATAATCATAGGTAAGATCGCAACCCCAGGCTGTGGCACGGTGCGCGCCGCATTTTAAATCCACCCGCACGGTTACCGGGTCTTGTTTGAGCATGGCTGCCGCACGTTCTTCAGCAAAATCCAGCGCCCCGCCGTTGCCGGCCACCTGGACATCGCCAATATAAATATCTACCCGGTCCGGACGGAAGTTGGCACCGGAATAACCTACGGCGCACAGGATGCGCCCCCAGTTGGCATCCTGGCCGAACACCGCTGCCTTAAACAGGTTGGAACCGGCCACCGCCCGGGCCGCCAACCGGGCGTCTTGAACCGTGGGCGCACCGGTAACGGTTACTTCAATCAGCCGGGTGGCCCCCTCGCCATCCCGGGCAATCATTTTCGCCAGGCAGCTGCATACCTCCAGCAGCCCTCCATAGAACAGTCGGAAATCATCGGTATCCGGCATAATCTCCGGATTAGCCGCCTGGCCGTTGGCCAGGGCCAGCACCATGTCATTGGTGCTGGTATCACCGTCCACCGTTATCATGTTAAAGGAATCATCCACTGCCTGTTTTAGAGCGGCCTGCAGGGCCTGGCTGCCGATGTTCGCATCGGTGGTGATAAAGCACAACATGGTGGCCATGTTTGGATGAATCATGCCGGACCCTTTAGCCATACCCCCGATGGTAATTGTCCGGTTGGCCAGCGCCACTTGTACCGCATATTCTTTGGCTACCAGATCAGTGGTCATGATGGCCCGGGCTGCCCGGCTATGGTTTTCCGGGCTGAGGGAAGCCGCCAAAGCCGGTACGGCAGCGGCAATTTTTTCTACCGGCAGCGGTACGCCGATTACGCCGGTGGAGGCCACCAGCACCTGCTGTTCCTCAATATCCAGGGCAGCAGCAGCAGCACCGGCCATGGCGGCCGCATCCGACAGCCCCCTGGCACCGGTGCAGGCGTTGGCGTTGCCGGCATTGATAATCACCGCCCGGGCGGTGCCTGCGGCAACCCTCCGGCGGGTTAATACCAGCGGGGCGGCTTGTACCAGGTTAGTGGTATACACCCCGGCTGCCCGGGCAGGGGTGCTTGAATAAATTAAGGCCAGATCCAATTGGCCGTTTTTCTTAAGCCCGGCAGCTGCCCCGCCGGCCAGAAAGCCCCGGGCTGCCGTTACGCCGCCCGGTACAGGTTGATATGCTCCTGCATTAATCATTTGGTTTCCTTCCTCTCTAGGGATACATGCCTGCGAAATTTAACCCGGTATCTTCCGGTAAGCCATACATAACATTGAGATTCTGCACCGCCTGCCCGGCTGCTCCTTTCAGCAAGTTGTCAATGGCTGCCAGCACAATTACTCGTTTAGTCCGCGGGTCTACGGTGACTGACAGGTCGCAGTAATTGGAACCGGCCACACCCTTGGTGGTGGGATAGCGGCCCGGCGGCAACACTCTGATAAACCTTTCGTTTTGATAAAAGCTGCGGTAGATATCGGTCAGCTCTTGTACATTGAGGTCTACCGACAGTTTGGCGTACATGGTGCTTAGGATGCCCCGCACCATGGGAGTTAGGTGCGGCGTGAAGTTCACCACCACCGGCACGCCGGCCAGGGCCGACAGCTCCTGCTCAATTTCCGGCGTGTGGCGGTGGGTAGCCACCCCGTAGGCCTGAAAATTCTCAGTGGTTTCAGAAAAATGGGTTTTCAGGCTTAAGCCCCGGCCGGCTCCCGAAACGCCTGATTTGGAGTCAATAATGACGGTATCTGTGTCAATTAATTTATTAGCCAGCAGGGGTGCTAAGCCCAAAATGGCACTGGTGGGATAACAGCCCGGGTTGGCCACAATGACACTGTCCTTAATGTCTTCCCGGTACAGTTCCGGCAGCCCGTAAACCGCTGATGCCACCAGCACCGCAGCGGTATGCTCTGTTTTATACCAGGACTGATAAACATCCACGTCTTTTAGGCGAAAATCCGCCCCCAGGTCAATCAGCCGCCGGCCCCGGCGCATTACTTCCTGGCCGACGGTCATGGCATGGCCGTGGGGCAGGGCGGTAAATATTACCTCGCAGCGGGCCATCAGTTCGGGAATATTTAACGTTTCCAAGGTTTTATCCACGATACCGTATAAATGGGGAAAAACCTCCCACATTTTTTGTCCGGCATAACTCTGGGATGTCAGGACGGCTATTTCCACTTCCGGGTGCCCGGCCAGCAAGCGAACTAATTCCGCCCCGGCATAACCCGTTGCCCCCACCACTCCTACCTTAATCATGGCCATTCCTCCCCATCTATGTATAAATCATTGCATATTTATTCTGTTTATGCAGTAAAACAGCGGTTTAATATTTATAATTATACATTCAAATGAATAAAATACAATAATTATTTTAGCAAATTATCTTAATTGGCTCTCCGCACTGCCGGCAGGCCTGTCCCGCCAGGCCCACCTTGTTGGTTTGATAGCCGTTTCTTTGTACCAGCAGGTTCCGGCACCGGGGGCAATATGTGTGCTGGTATTGGGCTTCCCCCAGGTTGCCCAGGAAAACATAATTTAACCTGGTCCGGGCCAGCTCGTAAGCCCGCCGCATGGTGGCCGGCGGGGTGGGCGGCAGATCAAATTGGTAGTTGGGAAAGTAGCGGGAAAAATGCAAGGGTATATCCGGGTCCAGATCGGCCAGCCAATCCACCAGCCGCTGCAGGTCTGCTTCGTTATCATTAAGGCCGGGTACCAGCAAGGTGGTAATCTCCACATGGCAATACTGCCGGGCGGTTGCCACCGTTTCCAGCACAGGCGCCAACTGCCCCCGGCAGCTGCGGTGGTAATATTCCTCCGTAAACCCTTTAACATCAATATTCATGGCATCAATACAGGGCAGCAGCTGCTTTAACGGTTCCTGCCGCACATAGCCGTTGGTTACCAGCACATTTTGCAGGCCCGCTTGTTTGGCCAGCCGGGCGGTATCGTAAACATATTCATACCACATCAGGGGTTCTGAGTAGGTGTAAGCAATGCCCACACAGGGCAGTCCCCGCTGCTTTTGCTGCAGGGCCAACTCCACCGCCTGCCGTGGAGTCAGTTGACAGGTGGGCGGGTCGCCCTGGGCAATTTGCCAGTTCTGGCAAAAGCCGCAGCGCAGGTTGCAGCCCACGGTTCCCAGGGAAAAGATCAGGCTGCCGGGATAAAAGTGATACAGGGGTTTCTTCTCCATAGGATCCATGGCATAAGCGGCAACCCTGCCGTAATTCAGAGTATATAAGCTGCCATGCCGGTTTTCCCTGACCCGGCAGTACCCCCGGTGCCCTTCCCTGATGCGGCAGCCCTTAGGGCACAGCCGGCAAAAAACAACATTGTCATCCAGTTGCTGCCAATACATAGCTTCCTGCATTAAAATCACTCCGCGATAAAAAAACTATGCTCCGCCGGCAATATGACCGCGGCCACAGGTTGTTGCAAAGCCCGGTGCTTATTTGTATCTGATTACGGCAAACCTTTCCAGGCGAATCTCCTCATCAGGTGCAATGCCTGCTTTTTGCCGGGCAATCGCAACCTGCTGTTCCGGCGTATCAACCCCCTCCAGGTCGGGCAGCAGCAGCCCGCTTTTATTGCCGGCCCGGACAATCACCCCGTATTTTTTGACATCCAGCTGATGTAAACCGTCTACCGGTTCCGGCGGCATCAGCACGTCTACCGAAACCGTCAGTTCGTCCAGCTCGTCCGGGCGGATGGGATAAAAACGCGGGTCCTGGGTGCCGGCACTGACGGCGTTGTAAGCCACTTCTTGCACCACGTTGGGCCGGGTAGGGGCGGTGGTACCGATGCACCCCCGCAGGCGTCCGTTCTTTTTAAAGGAAACAAAGGCGCCTGCCCGGCCGGCAAACTCCGGTGGTACCCGATAGCCAGCGGGGTCTTGCCACTGCCCCTGCAGGTAACTGGCTAAACTTTGCCGTGCCACCTGCACCGGATAACTTTCTCTGCTGTGCTGTTCTGCCAATAATTTTTGCCGTCTTTCCTGCAGTTGAGGCAGCAGCTCTCTGGCCGCATCAGCGCCGGTTGGTACCAGTTCGGCCACCAGGTAGCCCACCCCGAAGGGGCCCTCATAGGAGAGCACCTCGCTGCGGACGGCCAATCCGTCCAAGGCTCCCAACATCATGGTTATGGAGCGGTGGCCGCACTGGCCGGCTCGCTCGCAAAAATCTTCAGACAGGGCCAGCAGCCCAAGTACATCCGGTTGTTTAATCAATTCCTGTACGGCCCGGTCATATTGCTGCCCCACCGGGTCAAAACCTGCCGGCGCATCCGGTGTCAGGCGGTGCGACAGGTCGCCGCTGGCAATTACCGCCACTTTGGTGTCGGTTGCCCGGGCCGCCCGCTGCACCGCCACGCCAAAGGCATACAGTTTTTCCGGTGCAAACAAACCTATGGAACAAGGTACCAGGGGCAAGTCCACCCCCGCTTGCCGCAAATAATACAGGGGAACTGTAAATCCATGGTCGAGGCTCAAATCTACCCCCAACCGTTTAGCAATTTTTTGATCAATCTCCGCCACCGGCAGGCCCAGATCTTCTGCCTGCCAACTGATTTCGTCAGCCAGCTCTTTATTATAACGGCAGTTAACGGCTGCCTGCGGTGCCCCGAAGCGTCCCAAATCACCTCTGGTTTCCGGCAATCCGTTAATGGCAATGGCATCCCCGAAAACCGCAGCGTGAGGCGAAATCATCACCAGGGTCGCAGCGCCGCTTGCTTTGAGCCGCTGTCCCAGCTCCCGCATGGCCTGCCGGGTAACAGCAATCTTAGCTGACTCGTCGCCCCCCACAGCCGGCACAGCAATGGGCGGGTGGGGCATAATACCGCAAAATACCACCGTCATAAACCATCCCTCCCCAACCTGCTGGTAATCAACAGGGGCTTTCCGGGTATTTTGACTTGAAAGCCCGGTTTTTATGTAATATGTCATAAGACCTGATTTTTACTTCTGGCGGCCGGGGGAAAATCCTGCTGTTTGGTTAAGGTGCAGGAACATTTTTGTTTATGTCGAACGTATACTGCAACCAGGGGGTGGTGGGATGATTGATAAAATAATGGCCGGCCTGTTTAAAGCAGCAGACAACATGCGGGTAACACCCGGCAAGCCGGTGGATAAAGTGCAAACCAAACCCTTTACCCTGGAACAAAATCCGGCGGCCGAAACAACCCGGGAAGCGGCCAGGGTTGCCCGCCCGGCCGGCAAAACGCCCCTGCCTGTGCCAGCCACCGAACGGCAGGATCAGCCGGTTTATGTGCCGCTGCCCTGGCGCACCCCTTTATATCAGGATGCTAAATTTTACTGGCAGGTGAAAGATTTCTCCGCCAAACTGGATACCCGGGGCGAGGCGAGAGTTATCTTCAGCGTCGATACCCTAAACCTGGGGCTGTTATGGTTTAGTATGACGGCACAGCCCGGCAGTTTACTTTCTGTCCAGTGCATCGCCGAAACACAGGCAGCGGTTGAAGCCTGGCAGGCAGCTGCCGGCCTTTTGCAGCAGGAGTTAGCCGACCTGGGCTTTAACCGGGTAATTATCAGCGGCCGCCGGCAGGCCGGCATACGCAGCATAACGGATATCGACCCTCATTTCGGCTCGGCGGCAGACAGCCTGTTATTGGATGTGAAAATATGAGCAGGCAGCAAAAAAAAGAGCGGGTGGCCGCCGCCTTGCGTTACCGTCACGGCCAGGATAACGCCCCCAGGGTGGTGGCAGTGGGCCGGGGCGAGCTGGCCGACGCCATCGAGGAGCTGGCCCGGCAGCACAACATACCCCTGCACCGTGATGAAAATCTGGCCCGTACTTTGGTTGAGCTGGGCCTGGGGGTGGAAATACCCAGGCAGCTTTATGAAGCGGTGGCCAAGGTGTTGGTGCATGTGGCTGCTTTAGACAATAAGCTGACTCAGAACAAATAACAGCTCGCCGCTTCTAACGGGCGAGCCAGACTGTAGACAAAATCTGCAAAACAATATCAAGGTGGTTTTATGATCCCCTGTCGGCGACTTGTCGAAGCACCGGTCACAGCACTTGATGAGCGAAGGAGCCATTGGGGTGGCGCCCACAGGACGTGGGCGCCAGCCGAACCGGGCCAGGATGGCCCGTTTGAGGCAACCCCAATGGCGATCGTAGCGAATCATAGTGCTGTCGGTGCGTAGACCGGAGCCAAAGGGGATCATAAACTACCGATAATGTTTGTCGAAACTCCGGCTCGCCGCTTCTAACGGGCGAGCTTCATATTTTGGGGCTGCTGTGTGAAATCCACCGCCGATGTGATTTTCTTGTTATACCGGCAGTACCTTGAGGGGGCTTGCGGCAGCTATTTGCCGCAGGGCAGCCAGGGCATAATCCACTTCTTCCGGCGTGTTGTAATAAGAAAAACTAAACCTCACCAGTTTTTCTTCAAAGGTACCCAGAGTGCGGTGGGCATCCGGGGCACAATGCAGACCGGCCCGGCAGGCAATGTTATATTCTTTGTCCAGCCGTTCTCCCACTTGCCCGGCTTTATAGCCGTCAATGCGGAAGGAAACCACCGGCACCCGCCTGGCCAGCTCTGTTGGCCCGTAAACCTGCAGCCCGGCTATGCCGGCGGCTCCCTCTAAGAAGCGCCGGGTCAGTTGCAGTTCGTGTTCTCTGATGTTAGCCATACCTTTTTTACGCAAGAATTTTAACCCAGCTCCCAGTCCGGCAATGCCCACTGCATTTAAGGTGCCGCTTTCGTATTTTTCCGGCATCAGGTTGGGCTGATAGGGTGTTTCAGACCCGCTGCCGGTACCCCCTTCCCGCAGGGTCATTAACTCAACATCTTCCCGTATATATAAACCGCCCGTCCCCTGGGGCCCCAGCAACCCTTTGTGTCCCGGGAAAGCCAATAAGCTGATGTTTAGTTTTTTTACGTCAATATCCAACAGCCCGGCCGTTTGGGCCGCATCCAGGATAAAATGAATGTTGTGCCGGGCAGCCAGCCGCCCTGCTTCTTCCACCGGCATAATGGTGCCGGTAACATTGGACGCATGAGTCAAAATGATGGCCCGGGTGTTGGGTTGGATTGCTTCGGCCATTTTGTTCACGTCAATATGGCCCTGTTTATCGCACTGTATTTTAGTTACCTGCACGCCGTAAAATTCCAGGGTATGGAGGGGGCGGGTCACCGAATTATGTTCCATGGAGCTGGTAATAACATGGTCGCCCGCCCGCAGCAATCCCTTAATGGCCAGGTTTAAACTGTCGGTGGCATTTAAGGTAAAGATGATGCGATGATGGTCAGCTACATTAAAAAGGTCTGCCAGTAACTGTCTGGTTTCATCCACAATGCGGTTGGCCTCGACGGTTTGTTGGTGGCCGGCCCGGCCGGGGCTGGCTCCCACTTCTCTGATAAAATGCTCCATTGCCTGCCAGACTTCCGGCGGCTTAGGCCAGGAAGTGGCAGCCGTATCAAAATAAATCATGCCCATCCCCCCATAGACGCAGCAGGATAACCGCCGGCGCTGCATCTTAAGAATGTTCCGGCCCCTTAACTGACAATTATTGCCGGCGGCCCCGCAGCCGGCTTGCCGGTGTTTGCTTGCGTTGTTTTCTTTCGTTAATTTACCATAATATGCAGGTGATTATGCGCCGGTGCATCTCCTGTAGCGGGCAGTAATTAACCGGCCGGGCCGGTAGGCCCGGCCGGCCGGTTTGGTCAGGGCGCCGGTATATAGCTGCCCGGCTGCCGTTGAAAGGTTTGCAATATTTCTTTTTCTTGAGGGTCCAATTCCTTTTGTTTGGCTTCATAGTATTTGATCAGGCCGGCTGCAATGCTCCAGGCCACCTTGCTCTGGTACAGGGGCTCCTGCAGCAGCCGGTCTTCCTTCGGGTTGGTAACAAAACCAATTTCCACAATGGCCGCCGGCATTTTAGTGGTTCTCGTGACATAGTAGTCCACTTGCTTGGCTTTGCGGGCAGTATTGCCTAAAATATCCGTCATCGCCGCCTGAATGCTTTCGGCCAGCCGCTTGCTTTCCTCTGAGCCGGGCTGCGAAAATACCTGGGCTCCATGTTCCCGGGGGCTGGTGAAGCCATTGCAATGGATGCTGATAAACAGGTCGGCCTCCCTCTGGTTGGCAATTTCTGCCCGCCGGTTTAAATCCTGCCTTTTTTTGTTCCCGCTTATTGTGTTATCGCATAAATCCATATCGCTGTCCCGGGTTAAAATTACCGCGGCCCCCATTTCGCCCAGAAGAGTTGCCAGCCGTTTCGCCACCGCCAGGTTAATGTCTTTTTCAGGCACGCCGCTGACGCCGATTTTGCCGGGATCTCTGCCGCCATGACCCGGGTCAACCACAATGATTTTGTTAGCCAGCACATATGATAAGGCTGCTATGTGCCGCTCTTCAGTTTTCAGGCCGGTCAGCTTGTATATATTAACCGCCAGGGCCAGCAGGACGAGACAGCCAATGAGGTACCTTTTTTTTATTTTAACCGCATGGATGACAGCCAAGTTTACCACTCCTTTAGTTGTACAAGTCTCCTAAAGGAATGGTATGCAGTTTAACTGGAAAATAGAAGCAAAAAAGGAAGGCTCCTGCCTTCCTTTGATACAGGTTAACGTTTGGAGAATTGAGGCGCGCGGCGGGCTTTCTTCAGACCGTACTTGCGACGTTCTTTCATCCGCGGGTCGCGGGTAAGGAAGCCGGCACGCTTTAACACCGGGCGCAGGTTGGGGTCGGCTTGCACCAGGGCGCGGGCAATGCCGTGTCTGACTGCACCGGCCTGGCCGCTGACACCGCCGCCTACCACTTTGGCAATAACGTCAAAGCGACCGGTCGTGTTGGTCAGCTCCAGGGGCTGGCGAACAACCATATCCAGGGTTTTGCGTCCAAAATACTCTAATACTTGTTTGTTATTTACAACAACCTTGCCTTCGCCGGGTACCAGGTAAACTCTGGCCACTGCGTTTTTACGACGGCCGGTTCCGTAAAATTGTACTTGAGCCACAATATTTCCTCCTTCCGGTAAAGACTCTAATGATTAAAAGTTCCATACTTCCGGCTTTTGAGCCTGATGGGGGTGTTCGCTGCCGGCGTAGACTTTCAGCTTTTTAAATTGCTGGGCGCCTAAACGGTTATGGGGCAGCATGCCTTTAACGGCCTTTTCTACCATCAGCTCAGGGCGTTTATCCAGCATAATGCGGTATGAGAACTGTTTTAAACCGCCGGGATACCCACTGTGCCGGGTGTACATTTTTTGATCCAGCTTTTTACCGGTAAGGATTACCTTATCAGCATTAATTACAATTACATGGTCACCGGTATCTACGTGGGGGGTGTACATGGGAGTATGCTTACCACGTAAGATACGAGCAGCTTCTGCAGCCACACGACCAAGGGCCTTTCCTTCAGCATCTATAACATACCACTTGCGCTGTATTTCAGCTGGCTTGGCCATGAATGTTGTCTTCATTATCCGTATACCCTCCTTACTGCACTGGGCTGCTTTGCGACAACGGGGCGGGAATCGCAACCAGCCGCACATAATAGTATTTTAATAGATTGCCTTTGAAGTGTCAAGTATTGAGGCATGACTTGTGTGACAAACAACACTTAGTATTCCACTTCCATCAAGCACAAGCCCTGGGGCGGAACAGTGGTGCCGGCCAGGGTGCGGTCCCGGGCTGCTATGATCTGGGCCATTGCCGACGGCGGTATTTTGCCCATGCCGATGTCCAGCAGGGTACCGGTAATGATGCGTACCATATTGTAAAGAAAACCGTTTCCTCTCAGGTAAAGGTGAATTAGCGGCGGCTCGCTGAGGATTTCTGCCCGGTAAATGGTTCTCACCGTGTCTTTTACCGGGGTACCCTGGGCCTGAAAACTTTTGAAATCATGGCTACCCACCAGGTAGGCGGCCCCTTCCTGCATGGCCCTGACGTCCAACAGCCTGGGTTCGTGGTAGCAGTACAGCCGGTGCAGGGGGGACATAACCCGGTGATTATAAATAGAGTAGCGGTAAGTTTTAGCCGTAGCGGAAAACCGGGCATGAAAATCCAGCGGTACTTCCTCGGCTTGCAGCACTTTGATATCGTCCGGCAGCAGGGCGTTCATGGCCAGGTGAATTTTTTCGGTGGGAACCGGCCAGCGCCCGCTGCGAAAATTAACCACTTGGCCCCAGGCATGCACGCCGGCATCCGTACGTCCTGCCCCGATTACCTGGATGGTGTCTTTGGCAATTTTGCTGAGGGTGCTTTCCAGTACCTCTTGCACGGTGGCCAGCCCGGTTCCCCGTTGTTCCTGAAAACCGTGGTAATTGGTGCCGTCGTAGGCTACAGTTAATTTTATATTTTTCATGCCGCACATCACCCTGTCCTGTTATTTCCAGCGTGCTGCCGCTACGGCAACCGTTAGCACGAATAAACCCGCCAGTGCCGCAATATCTGCCGGCCGGTATCGCAATTGTTTTAGCCTTGTGCGTTGGATATCGCCTCGGTAGCACCTGGCCTCCATGGCGGTGGCCAGCTCATCCGCCCGCCGCAGCGAACCGGCCAGCAGGGGCACTAAAAATGCCACCAGGGCCTGCAGCCGCTGCGTCAGGCTGCCTCTTTTCAGGGAACCGCCGCGGGCCTGCTGGGCTTTCAAGATTAATGTGGCCTCGTCTAATAATGTAGGGATAAACCGCAGGGCAATGGTCATCATCAGGGCCAGTTCGTGAGCCGGCACGCCGGCTTTTTTAAAGGGCTGCAACAGTTTTTCCAAGGCGCTTGTCAGGTTAAGCGGGGTGGTGGTCATGGTTAATAACATGGTGGAGATAATAATCAAACTCAGCCGGTAAAAAAGCAGCAGTCCCAGGCTAAGGCCCTCCCGGCTGACGCTGATAAAACCCCACTGCCACAGTTTTGCGCCCGGTACCGTCAAACCCTGGATGACCAGGCCGATTAGCAAAATGATCCACAGGGGCCGTAATCCCTGCCAGAAATGGCCGGGCGGTATTCCTGCCGCCAGCAGGGCCAGCACTACCGGCCCGCCGGCCATGATATAACCGGCCGGGCCGTCCGCCAGCAGTCCCATAATTATCAGCAGCGGCAAGGCCAGGATTTTTGCCCTGGGATCCATCCGGTGCAGGAATGAGCTGCCGGGATAATATTGACCTATGGAAATATGGGAAAAAAGGGACATGGTCAGCCACCCGCCCGCTTGATTTTTGAACACCTATGCAACAATTCGGCCACTTGCCGCTCTGCTTCTGCCATGGTTGTCATCTGCCGCACCGGCAAACCCTTTTCCTGCAGGGCGCCGGCCAGTTGGGCAGCAAAGGGCAGTGCCAGTCCTATCTCTGCCAGCCGGCTTCGGCAGGCAAAGACTTGCCGGGGGCAGCCCTCCAGAACAACCCTGCCCTGGCTTAAAACGGTAACTTTATCCGCCCGGTGAGCCACTTCCTCCATGTCGTGGGTAACCAGCACCACAGTAACTTGTTTTTCACGGCAAAGCCGGCTGAATAAATCCATCAGTTGGCCCTTGGCCCGGGGGTCCAGGCCGGCTGTCGGCTCATCCAGCAGCAACAGCCGCGGCTCCATGGCCAGCACGCAGGCAATGGCGGCCCGGCGCTGCTGGCCGCCGCTCAGTTTAAAAGGAGACAGCCGGTGTGTTTCCGGAGGTAAATTAACGGCTGCCAGGGCTGCTCTGACCCGCCGCTGCACTTCTGCTTCGTTAAGGCCCAGGTTCCTGGGTCCGTAGGCCACGTCGTTAAAAACAGTATCTTCAAACAGTTGCCGCTCAGGATATTGAAAAACAAGACCCACCTGCCGCCAGAGTTGATCGCGGTTTTTGGCCGGCCGCAAATCCAAACCGGCAACGGTTACCTGTCCCTCGCCCGTTAATAACCCTGCCATCACCTGCAACAGGGTTGATTTGCCTGAACCCTGGGGACCGATCAGGGCCCGGTACTCGCCTTTCGCCACTGACAGGTTAATGTCCTGCAGCGCCAGTCTCTGCAGGGCAGTACCGGGAGCATAGGTTAAACTAAAGTTTTTCAACGAGATGATTTCTGACATAAAAAATCAACCCAATCCGCCACCTGAAATAAATCCTTAGGAACCGCCAACCCCTTCTGCCTGATTCTGTGGGCTAACTCCACTGCCGGCGGTACCGCCAGCCCTTGGTCCGTCAGCCAGGCTGCATCCGAAAAACAGGCCCGGGGTGTCCCCTCAAACACAATTTTGCCTTGTTCTAAAACAACCACCCGGTCTGCTGCCAGGGCTTCGGTCATATCATGGGTTACTAATACTACTGTTTGGCCGTCCTGCTTGATGCGGCGCAGCTCTGCCAAAACTTCCTGCCGCCCGGCAGGATCAAGCATGGAGGTTGGCTCGTCAAGCACCAGTACCTGCGGCTGCAAAACTAAGACAGAGGCAACGGCCAGGCGCTGTTTCTGGCCGCCCGACAGGCGGTGCGGCGGCATAGCCAAGAGCGGCTGCAACTGCAGGCGGGCACTGATGGTCTGGATGCGCTGCCTCATCTCCTGCGGCGCCAGGCCCAGGTTTTCCATGCCGAAGGCCAGTTCTTCTTCCGCGGTGGCGGCCACCAGCTGGTTATCCGGGTTTTGAAACACCATGCCCACTTGTTTTTTAATCTCCCAACGCGCATCTTCCCGGGCGGTATCTATGCCGTTGATCAGCACGCAGCCGCCGGTGGGCAGCAGCAGGCCGTTCATCAGCCTGGCCAGGGTCGACTTGCCCGATCCGTTGGGGCCCAGCAATGCCAGCATTTCCCCGGCGTATACCGTCAGGCTGATGTTATCCAACACAGGCCGGTTGTCGGTTTCCGGGTAAGCAAAGGTTACCCCTCGCAGTTCAATAATTTTGTCTTTGTTTGACATTGGCTTCACCTTCTGAGCCGGCTCTGCCGGCAGCCGTAAGTTGCGGCAGCGGCACCTTTAAGAAAAAACCCCGGGGCTGTATCTGCAAGCCCCGGGGCCGTTTCTCTTTCCTTCAGGCAAGGCGAAACGGAAACCGCACAACCCGGGGTTTCCGCCGATGCTTACGCCATCATAATTATACCAGTTCCAGCAGCACCATTTCTGCTGCGTCACCCCGGCGATAACCTACCTTTACGATACGGGTATAGCCACCCTGGCGGTCAGCGTATTTCGGGGCAATGGAATCAAACAGCTTTCTTACTACATCTTCTTCATAGATATATTCCAAGCACTGGCGGCGAGCAGCCAGGTCGCCTCTTTTGGCAACTGTAACCAGCTTCTCAGCAATGCTGCGGACGTCTTTCGCCCGGGGTTCGGTGGTTTGAATCCGCTCATCCCGGAATAAAGAAGTTACCAGGTTTCTCAGCATTGCTTTGCGGTGGCCGGTGGTTAAACCAAATCTGCGATAGCCCACAAGTCGTCCCTCCCTTACTCGTCGTCTTGCCTTAACGACAGGCCTAATTCACGTAGTTTATTAACCACTTCTTCCAGCGATTTTTTACCAAGGTTGCGCACCTTCATCATATCTTCTTCATTGCGCTGGATCAGTTCTTCGACGGTGTTGATACCAGCCCGTTTCAGGCAGTTATAGGAGCGCACCGACAGATCAAGTTCTTCTATGGTCATTTCCATGATCTTGTCTTTTTGCTCCTCTTCTTTTTCCACCATAATTTCAACGTCGTTGACCGTCTCTGTTAAACCAATAAACAGCCGTAAATGCTCGCTTAAAATTTTGGCAGAAAGGCTGGTAGCCTCGTCCGGTCGGATACTGCCGTTGGTCCAGACCTCAAGAGTGAGTTTGTCGTAGTCAGTAATCTGGCCTACACGAGTGTTCTCCACCGTGTAGTTCACCTTGCGTACCGGCGTATAAATAGAGTCGACGGGAATAACCCCGATAATATGCTCACCCTTTTTGTTTTTCTCGGCAGAGGCATAACCCCGGCCCTTATTGGCGGTTATTTCCATAAACAGGCGACCGCCCGCATCCAGGGTAGCTAAATGCAAATCAGGGTTTAATATTTCCACATCGGCATCATGAATAATATCGCCGGCAGTGACGGGACCTTCGGTTTGGGCTTCTACCCGAAGAACTTTCTCCTCGTCGGAACCGTGAATCTTAAGGCAAAGATTTTTCAGATTCAGGATAATATCGGTAACGTCTTCCCGAACGCCCGGAACTGTGCTGAATTCATGCAGAACACCTTCAATTTTAACAGATGTCACAGCAGCTCCAGGCAAGGAGGAAAGTAGAATCCGGCGGAGTGAGTTGCCCAGGGTAATCCCGTAGCCACGCTCCAGCGGTTCTACTACAAATTTACCGTAAGTATTATCCTCACTCTGTTCCACAATCTCAATCTTTGGCTTTTCAATTTCCAACAATTCGGTAACCCTCCTTTGGCCGGACCGGAACTAACATATACCCGACCAATTACCTGGAATACAATTCGACGATCAGATGTTCTTCAACCGGCACGTCGATTTGATCCCGGCTTGGTAATGCGACGACTCTGCCCTTGGCTTCCTGACCGTCATATTCCAACCAGGCCGGCGGCGTACGGTCAGCAGCCCTTTCCATTAACTCCTTGATACGGGGAGAATCTTTGCTCTTGTCGCGAACGGCAATTTCATCTCCTACCCGTACTTGGAAAGAAGGAATATTTACTTTTTTACCGTTGACGGTAAAATGCCCGTGACGTACCAGCTGGCGTGCTTCCACCCGGGAGCTGGCCAGACCCAGACGGTAAACTACGTTATCCAAGCGGCGCTCCAGCAGGCGCAGTAAGTTTTCGCCTGTAACGCCGGCCTGGCGCTCTGCCTTTGCAAAATAGTTGCGGAAAGGTTTTTCCAGTACACCGTAAATACGGCGGGCCTTTTGTTTAGCACGCAGCTGAATGCCATATTCGGAAATCTTTTTACGGCTTTGACCATGCTGTCCAGGAGCATAACTGCGACGATCGACGGCGCATTTGCCGGTGTAGCAGCGGTCTCCTTTTAAGTACAGTTTCAGGCCTTCACGCCGGCATAAGCGGCATTGTGGACCAGTGTATCTTGCCATGGAAACTCACGCACCTCCCTTTACACTCTCCGGCGCTTCGGCGGCCGGCAACCATTATGCGGAATGGGTGTTACATCTTTGATAACGCTTACTTCTAAGCCTGCGGCCTGCAGCGAACGAATGGCAGCCTCGCGTCCGGAACCCGGCCCTTTTACGTTGACTTCCACTTCTTTCAAGCCGTGCTCCATGGCATCTTTGGCAGCAGCTTCGGCAGCCATTTGGGCGGCAAAGGGAGTGCTTTTACGAGAACCCTTGAAACCAACCTGACCGGCGCTGGACCAGCCCAGGGTATTGCCTTTCATGTCAGTGATGGTAACGATGGTATTGTTAAAGGTGGACTTGATATGAGCCACACCCTGCTCAATGTTTTTTCTTTCTTTACGCTTCGTTCTTACTTGGCGACGAGCCATGTCAGTTCTTTACCCCCTCTCCCGTTACTTTTTCTTGCGTGCGCCAACGGTTTTCTTGGGACCCTTGCGGGTACGAGCATTGGTTTTGGTGCGCTGGCCGCGTACAGGCAAGCCACGACGGTGTCTGACACCACGATAGCAGCCAATCTCAATGAGGCGCTTAATGTTGAGAGCGACTTCCCGACGCAGGTCACCTTCAACCTTAATGTTTTTATCAATGTAATCACGCAGTTTGTTAACTTCTTCTTCAGTCAAATCCTTAATTCTGGTGTCCGGGTTCACACCGGTTTGGGCCAGAATTTTTTCAGCGGTGGGCTTACCGATACCGTAAATATAGGTAAGTCCGATTACTGCCCGTTTATCTTTCGGCAGGTCCACCCCGGCAATACGTGCCATATTACAAATACACCTCCCGTGTTACCCTTGCTTTTGCTTGTGCTTGGGGTTTTCGCAGATAACCATTACCTTACCTTCACGGCGGATAATCTTGCATTTTTCACAAATCGGTTTGACCGATGGTCTCACTTTCATAATATAACCCTCCTTTGGGGGTAGCTTTTACTTGAAGCGGTAAACGATGCGACCCCGGGTTAAGTCATAGGGAGACAGTTCCACCGTAACCCTGTCGCCAGGCAGTATGCGGATGAAATTCATGCGAATTTTACCGGATACATGGGCCAGGACTTTGTGCCCGTTCTGCAATTCCACCCGAAACATGGCGTTCGGCAGTGGCTCCAATACTTTACCTTCTACTTCTATAACATCATTTTTAGACATTGCTCTTTACCCAACCTCCTTACCCTTTGAGTAAAGGTTCTTCCTGGAGTTGCTTCAACAGCTCAGCCAGTTCAGACATTATTTCTGCATTTGTTACTTTGCTCCGGGACACCAGCTTCGCCCCGACGGACCGGGAAACCAGCGGCCAGATTTTAAGATGCTTGGGGTTTTTTTTCTTGGGTTTTTCAATCCCTTTATATTCACCGTCAGTAACCAATACAAAACCATCCTCAGACTGATGCACAACCAGGTAGTACCTTCCTGCGTCACGCCCCTGGGTCGAACTTACCAGCTGCCCGGGCCTCACTTCACCAACCAAACCTTGCACTTTCAACACCTCTCTGTGTTCCTGGCCACTTAAATCTTTGTAAGAATTTCTGGTGTATCATCGGTTATGGCTATTGTGTGTTCAAAGTGGGCCGACAACTTACCGTCCAGTGTCACAACCGTCCAGTTGTCCGGCAGCGTGCGCACCTCAAAGGTGCCCAGGTTAACCATTGGCTCAATGGCTAACGTCATGCCTTTTTTCAGCCGGGGGCCCCGGCCGGGAGGTCCAAAATTGGGTATCTGAGGGTCTTCATGTATTTTAGATCCGATACCGTGCCCTACATAATCCCGAACAACTGACATATTATGCTTTTCCACCCATTGCTGGATGGCATGGGATACATCTGTCAGGCGGTTCCCCTCCACTGCTTGAGCAATGCCGGCATACAGGGATTGCTCGGTGACTTTTAATAAATCCCAGGCTTGCTGGCTGATTTCGCCAACCGGGAGGGTAATGGCGCTGTCGCCGACAAAACCGTTAATTACCGCACCACAGTCAATGCTAATAATATCCCCATTTTCCAGTTTTCTTAAACCGGGGATGCCGTGCACCACCTGTTCATTAACCGAGGTGCACAAGGTTGCCGGGAAACCGCCGTACCCTTTAAAAGCCGGTTTAGCACCCTTGCTGATAATAAAATCTTCAGCCTTTAAATCAAGTTCTTTGGTGGTAACGCCGGGCTTTACCATGTCCTTAATTTCGACAAAGGTTTGCGCCACCACCCGCCCTGCATCCCGCATGTAGTTTAACTCTCGCTCATTCTTAATGGTAATCATAGAATCCCACCTGCTACTTCAGGAATCCCTGGTAACTCCGCATCAGCAGGTGCGACTCAATCTGCTTCATCGTATCTAAAGCAACACCCACCACGATTAAGAGAGCGGTGCCGCCAAAGTATACGTTGGGAATCCGGGTTAAGGTAAGTATGATGTTGGGCAGGATGGCGATAACAGCCAGGAAAACAGCGCCCGCCAGTGTAATCCTGCTCATGATTTTACTGATATATTCGGCGGTAGAACGGCCCGGACGCAGACCGGGAATAAAGCCACCATACTTTTTAATGTTTTCCGCCATATCCAGCGGGTTCATAATCACCGCTGTGTAGAAATATGTGAAGCCAATGATCAGCATGGCATAAAGAATGCTGTTCAGTACGCCCCCCCAGGCAAACCACTTGAGGTACCAGTCTGCTACGGCATTGCCGGCAAACCAGGAAGCAATCTGACCCGGGAACATTAAAAGTGACGAGGCAAAGATGATGGGGATCACGCCGGCCTGGTTCACTTTTAAGGGCAGGTGAGAAGTTTGACCGCCGTAAACCCGACGCCCCACAACACGCTTGGCGTATTGTACAGGGATACGGCGCTGGCCTTCCTGCACAGCCACAACCGCAGCAATCACCAGGGCGCCGATAACAACCAGAACCAGAACGCTCAGGATGTTAATTGTGCCGGCCTGCAGATACTGGCCGATGCTCACAAGGGCTGCCGGAATACGGGATACAATACCTGCAAAAATCAACAGGGAAATACCGTTGCCAATGCCTTTTTCGGTAATCTGCTCGCCAATCCACATCAGTAATACCGTCCCTGCTGTAAATGTGATAGCCACCAGCAGGTAGTTTAATACGGTGGGATTAACCAGTGCCCCTTTAAGCGCCACCGACATACCGATGGCCTGGATAAAGGCCAGTACGGCCGTAAAATAGCGGGTGTACTGGGTGATTTTCTTGCGTCCTTCCTCGCCTTCCTTGGCCAACCTTTCCAGGTGCGGTATTACCACCGTTAACAGCTGCATAATAATAGAGGCGTTAATGTAGGGGGTAATGCTCATGGCAAAAATACTGGCATTTTTAAAGGCACCCCCGGAAATGACATCAAAGAAACCCAGCAATTGTCCCTTGGTCAGCAGATCTGCAAAAGCAGCCGGGTTAATGCCGGGCACCGGGATGTGGGCGCCCACCCGGAACAAGAACAGCATGGCTAAGGTAAACAGCAGCTTGCTGCGCAGTTCGTCCAGTTTAAAAGCGGTTTTCAGGTTATCTAACAACCTTAGATCACCTCGGCTTTTCCGCCGGCAGCTGCTATCTTTTCAGCAGCCGTTTGGCTAAAGGCGTGCACCTTCACGGTTAAAGCTTTTTCCAGGTTGCCGTCACCCAGAATTTTTACACCGTCGCCGATTTTCTTGATCACACCTGCTTCCAGTAATTTCTCAGGGGTTACCTCTGTGCCGGATTCAAACACATTGAGGGCATCCACATTAATGGCAGTGATTTTCTTTTTAAAGATATTGGTGAAGCCCCGTTTAGGGAACCGGCGCTGCAAAGGCATTTGACCGCCTTCAAAACCAGGGCGTACACCGCCGCCGGATCTTGCCTTTTGACCTTTATGTCCTCTGCCGGCGGTTTTACCTAAACCGGAACCGATACCCTGGCCCTTGCGGGTTGCTTTTCTTCTCGCTCCGGGGGCTGGTCTTAATTCGTGGAGATTCAACCGGTACACCTCCTTTAGGCTTCCTCAACCTTAACCAGGTGAGCAACTTTATTGATCATTCCCCTGATGGCGGGAGAATCACTTTTTTCCACTACACTATTGGTCTTACCCAAGCCAAGGGCGCGGACAATTTTCCGCTGTGCCTCCGGCCTGCCGATAAGACTGCGTACCAGTGTGATTTTCAGCTTGGCCATTGTCCGTCCCCCTAACCTAACAATTCTTCCACTGTTTTGCCACGTAAGCGGGCTACTTCTTCAGGGGTCTTAAGTTTTTTAAGACCGTCCATAGTAGCGTTAACCATGTTGTTGGCATTGTTGGAGCCCAGGGATTTGGTTAAAATATCCCGAATCCCGGCCAGTTCCAAAATTGCCCGCACAGGGCCGCCGGCAATAACTCCGGTACCTTTGGCGGCAGGCTTCATTAAAACTTTGCCGGCGCCAAAATGGCCCACTACTTCGTGCGTAATGGTTGTGCCATGTAAGGGCACTTTAATCAGATTTTTCTTGGCATCTTCAACACCCTTGCGGATGGCTTCGGGAACTTCTGCCGCCTTCCCTAAGCCGGCTCCCACATGGCCGTTGCCGTCGCCGACCACTACCAGGGCGGAAAAGCTAAAGCGCCGGCCGCCCTTTACAACTTTGGCTACACGGTTTATATACACAACCTTCTCGGTTAGTTCCAACTTGCTGGCGTCAATTCTTGCCATGAGTCGTTGCTTCCCTCCTTTGTCTTAAGACTAGAAGTCCAGCCCTGCTTCTCTGGCACCTTCTGCCAGAGCTTTGACCCGGCCGTGATAAATATAGCCGGCCCGGTCAAATACAACCTGCTTAATGCCTTTCTCCAGGGCCTTTTTACCGATTAAGTTTCCGACAGCTTTGGCAGCCTCAATATTGCCGCCGCTTTTCAGCTGACCTTTTAATTCCGGCGATAGGGTTGAAGCAGCAATCACTGTCACGCCAGTTTCATCATTGATGAGTTGGGCATAAATATTGTTCAAGCTGCGGAACACATTAAGACGAGGTCTTGCCGCTGTGCCCACAATTTTATTCCGTACTCTGCGACGACGTTTTGCACGTATCGCTTTACGGTCAATTTTGGTAAGCAACCGAGTTCAACTCCTTCCCTATTTCTTACCTTTACCGCCGGCTTTACCTGCCTTACGGCGGATAACTTCGCCTTCGTATTTAATCCCCTTGCCTTTATAAGGTTCGGGCTCACGCACAGCACGAATATTGGCTGCCAGTTGGCCCACTGCTTGTTTATCGGCCCCTTTAACAGAAATCTTGGTAGGAGCCGGAACTTCAATTTCAATTCCTGCCGGGGGTTCAATTTCCACCGGGTGAGAATAACCAATGGTTAACACCAGCTTATTCCCTTGCTTGGCAGCACGGTAGCCGACACCAACCAGTTCCAGATTGCGCTGAAAACCTTTGGTTACGCCTTCTACCATATTGCTTAACAGGGTGCGGGTTAAACCATGCAGAGACCGGTGATTCTTCGCATCACTGGGGCGTTCTACCACCAGGTTGCCTTCTTCCAGCTTAATAATCATATCCCGGTGGAATTCCCGCTCCAGTTGACCTATGGGGCCTTTAACTCTGACTACATTGCCGTCAATCTGAACGTCTACACCCTGGGGCACCGGAATGGGTTTTTTACCAATCCTGGACATCAATCACACCTCCTGTTACGAACGCTACCAGACGTAGCAAACAACCTCGCCGCCCAGACCGGCTTGACGCGCTTGTTTGTCGGTCATGATTCCTTTTGATGTAGAAACAATTGCAATACCCAGGCCGCCCAATACTTTGGGAATTTGATCTTTTTTCGCATATACCCGCAGACCGGGCTTGGAAATTCTTTTCAAGCCGCTGATGACGCGCTGCTTGTTGCTGCCATATTTCAGATAAATTCTGATGACACCTTGTTTACCATCATCAATAGTTTCGTAGTCTTTAATATAGCCCTCTTGCTTTAAAATTTCCGCAATAGCCTTTTTAACGTTGGAGGCCGGGGCTTCTACTTTATCATGGTAAACAGTATTAGCATTGCGAATTCTGGTGAGGAAATCCGCAATGGGATCAGTCATGACCATGTGATGCAACCTCCTTCCTGATTACCAGCTGGCTTTCTTAACTCCAGGAATCTCTCCACGGTAGGAAAGTTCACGGAAGCAAATACGGCAAATGCCAAATTTTCTCATATAGGCATGGGGGCGACCACACAGTTTGCAACGATTATGGGCACGCACTGCGAATTTCGGTGGTCTTTTTGATTTTTCGATCATGGATTTTTTGGCCATCGAACACCCTCCTTTACCGGAAGTTAGCTAGCTTTAACAAAGGGCATGCCCATCAGTCTCAGCAGCTCTCTGGCTTCTTCGTCGGTTTTGGCAGTGGTTACGAATGTAATATCCATACCACGCACTTTGTCAATTTTATCATATTCAATTTCCGGGAAAATAAGCTGTTCCTTAAGGCCCAGGGTGTAGTTGCCGCGACCGTCAAAAGATTTGTCGGTAACGCCGCGGAAATCTCTTACCCGGGGTAAGGCAATGTTGAACAGCTTATCAACAAATTCATACATCCGTTCACCACGCAGGGTAACTTTAGCGCCAATGGTCATGCCTGCACGGAGTTTAAAGGCAGCGATGGACTTTTTGGCTTTGGTGGTGATGGGGCGCTGGCCGGTAATAGCCATCAAGTCGCCGACGGCTGCGTCAACGGCTTTGCTGTTTTGAATAGCTTCACCCAGACCAATGTTAACAACAACTTTTTCTATTTTAGGTACCTGCATAATATTCTTGTAGCCAAATTTCTGCATTAAAGCAGGTACAACTTCCTTTTGATATTTTTCCTTCAGCCTTGCCACGTGTTCTCCTCCTTTCCGGCGCCCTTGTTAGCTGAGACTTTCCCCGCAATGCTTGCAAACCCGCTCTTTGTTGCCGTTATCCAGAATCTTTTTCTTAATTCTGGTGGGTTTGTTGCATTTAGAGCAATACAGCATAACGTTGGAGCTATGGATGGGGGCCTCTTTTTCCACAATGCCGCCCTGGGGCATCTGGGGAGTGGCCTTCATGTGACGCTTGACAATGTTAATGCCTTCGACAATCACGCGGCTTTTAGCCGGTTCAACGGATACTACTTTACCCTTCTTGCCGGCATCTTTACCGGTGATGACAAGTACAGTATCGCCCTTGCGAACGTGAACTTTCGGCATGTCGTTCATACACCTCCTGTTTGAGGTGAGAGGTGGAAGACAGAGGTTGGATCGATTTTCTCTCCTACCACTCTTACCTCTTGCTTTAAGCCACTAGATAACTTCAGGTGCCAGGGAAACGATTTTCATAAAGTCTTTTTCACGCAGTTCCCGGGCCACAGGTCCAAAAATACGTGTACCCCTGGGGGTTTTATCGTCTTTAATAATAACGGCTGCGTTTTCATCAAACTTGATGTATGAGCCGTCCGGCCGGCGTACTTCTTTGTTGGTGCGGACAACTACGCACTTAACCACATCACCTTTTTTAACAACGCCGCCGGGTGTAGCTTCTTTAACGGAAGCTATGATAATATCGCCAACGCTGGCATAACGACGCAGGGATCCGCCCAGCACACGGATGCACATTAACTTGCGAGCCCCGGTGTTATCTGCAGCTTTTAAAATGGTTTGCACTTGAATCACGGCATAAACCTCCCTTCGTACCCGGTATCGGCCAAAACCTTACAGTTGTTCTGCCCGTTCCAGGATTTCAACAACACGCCAGCGCTTATCCTTGGACAGCGGGCGGGTTTCCATGATACGAACAATATCGCCAATGCGGCAGCTGTTTTCTTCATCATGGGCTTTAAATTTCTTTGTTTTACGAATGGTGCGGTTGTACAGCGGGTGGCGCACACGATCCTCAACTGCTACCACAACAGTTTTTTCCATTTTATCGCTTACCACTCTGCCCTGGCGAACCTTACGCATATTACGCCCTTGCTCCACCATCGTACCTCCTTCCTGGTCGATGACAATTACCGGTTACCGGCTTAGCGAATGCCAAGTTTTCTCTCGGTTTGTACAGTTTTTAAACGAGCAATTTTCCGCTTGCATTCTTTAATCTTCATGGGGTTATCCAATTGTCCGGTTGCCAATTGAAATCTTAACTTGAAGAGCTCGTCTTTGGAGTCATCTATCTTCTTAGCCAATTCGGCATCAGTAAGATCTCTGATTTCCTTAGCTTTCATTGGCTTCACCTACTTCCCCACGTTTTACGAACTTGCATTTAACAGGCAGCTTGTGCATAGCCAAGCGCATGGCTTCACGGGCAGTTGCTTCGGGAACCCCGGCAACCTCAAACATAATCCGGCCCGGCTTAACTATAGCCACCCAGTGCTCCGGAGCACCCTTACCGGAACCCATGCGGGTTTCAGCCGGTTTTTGGGTGATGGGCTTATCCGGGAAAATGCGAATCCATACTTTACCACCACGTTTGATATAACGGGTCATGGCAATACGAGCAGCTTCGATTTGACGGTTAGTAATCCAACCTGCTTCCAGGGCCTGGATCCCGTATTCGCCGAAGCTTACTTCTCTACCGCCTTTAGTAACACCGCCGTTGCCACGGGGACGGTGCTGCTTGCGGTACTTAACCCTTTTCGGAATAAGCATCGGTTACTCGCCTCCTTGACCGGCTGCGGTTTTCTTCGCTTCCGGTAAAACTTCTCCTTTGTAAATCCATACTTTAACGCCAATTTTACCGTAGGTTGTATTGGCTTCGGCAAACCCATAGTCTATATCTGCACGCAGGGTATGCAGGGGTACTTTTCCCTCGCTGTACCATTCGGTACGCGCAATTTCGGCGCCGGCCAAGCGACCGCTGCAGGCAATTTTAATGCCCTTGGCGCCCATTCTGAGGGATCTTTGAACGGTTTGCTTCATGGCCCGGCGGAATGCCACCCGTTTCTCCAGTTGTGCAGCAATGTTTTCAGCCACCAGTTGGGCATCAACTTCCGGATTTTTAATTTCTACAATGTTAACATGAACTTGCTTGCCGGTCATTTTTTCCAGCTCTTTTCTAAGAGCTTCCACTTCAGCACCGCCACGACCAATTACAATGCCCGGTTTAGCGGTATGAATAGAAATCTTAACCCGGTTAGCCGCCCGCTCAATTTGTGTTTTAGAAATACCGGCCTGGTAAAGCTTGCCTTTGATAAACTGACGAATCTTAACGTCTTCAATCAGCAAATTGGAGTAATTGCGCTTATCAGCAAACCATTTACCTTCCCAGTCTTTGATTATGCCAATCCGCAAACCCTTTGGGTTAACCTTCTGACCCACGCAATTATCCCTCCTTTTTGTCCGAAACCACAACTGTAATGTGGCTGGTTCTTCTTTTAATAATATCCGCACGGCCCATGGCTCTGGGCATCATACGCTTCAGGCTGGGACCCTGGTCTACATAAATTTTGGTAATGACCAATTCATCTTTATCCATGTCATAGTTATGTTCCGCGTTAGCAGCAGCAGACTTGACTACCTTGGTAACGGCAGCGGCAGCTTTGTTCGGGGTGTAGCGCAGGATGGCCAAGGCCTCGTTTAACTTTTTGCCCCGAATCAAATCTACTACCATGCGGGCCTTACGCGGGGATACGCGGATAAATTTGGCGACTGCTCTCGCTTCCATCGTTTAGCCCCCTCTTATGGTTACTTAACACCAGTGGAACGCTCGCCGGCGTGTCCTCTGTAGGTACGGGTAGGTGCAAATTCACCCAGTTTGTGTCCAACCATATCTTCTGTAATATATACCGGAATATGCTTACGGCCGTCATATACTGCAATGGTATGGCCAATCATCTGCGGGAAGATGGTGGAACGGCGGGACCAGGTTTTGATAACCTTTTTTTCACCCTTCTCATTCATCTGCTCAATTTTTTTTAACAGGTGATCGTCAATAAACGGTCCTTTTTTAAGAGAACGAGCCATTATGAACCTCCTTCCGGATCATGCTCATGTTCCAAATTCACGGGGCCGGGCGTACAACGACCCCATGCCTTTATTTACTGCGGCGTTTAACTATCAGGCGATCGCTCTTTTTCTTACCGCGGGTCTTAACGCCCATTGCCAGTTTACCCCAAGGAGTAGAGGGTTGACGGCCGATGGGGTTACGTCCTTCACCACCGCCGTGGGGGTGATCAACCGGGTTCATAACTTTACCGCGTACTGTGGGTCTGATACCCAGGTGACGGGCCCGACCGGCTTTACCAATGGTAATGTTTTCGTGTTCCAGGTTGCCAACCTGGCCGACAGTGGCGCGGCACTCCTGCAGCACCAGCCGCATTTCGCCGGAAGGCAGGCGCAGGTTAGCATACTTGCCTTCTTTCGCCATTAACTGGGCAGCAGCACCGGCAGAGCGAACCAGTTGGCCGCCGGCCCCCGGGTACAGTTCAACGTTGTGTACCATGGTGCCCACCGGAATGTTGCGCAGGGGCAGGCAGTTACCCACTTTAATGTCTGCATTGGGGCCCGATTCAACGGTCATGCCAACTTCCAGGCCTACGGGAGCAATAATATAGCGCTTTTCACCGTCCACATAGTGCAGCAGGGCAATGCGGGCGGAACGGTTAGGATCGTATTCAATAGCTGCAACTTTAGCCGGAATACCGTCTTTGTTGCGCTTAAAATCAATAATGCGGTACATCCGCTTGTGGCCACCACCCTGGTGCCGTACGGTAATGCGGCCCTGGGCGTTGCGTCCTCCGTTCTTTTTAAGAGGCTCCAGCAGAGATTTTTCAGGTTTGGTCTTGGTGATCTCGCTAAAGTCGGGGACGGTAACAAACCGGCGGCCAGGTGAGGTAGGTTTATAAGATTTTACTGCCACCTGGGCTTCCCTCCTTACAGTCCTTCAAAGATCTCGATCTTGTCGCCTTCTCGCAAGGTAACAATGGCTTTTTTGCGTTCAGGTGTTCTGCCGATGAATTGGCGCACACGCTTAAGTTTGCCCTTCACCCGCATGGTGTTAACCTTTTCCACCTTGACCTTGAAGATATCCTCAACAGCCTGTTTAATTTCGGTCTTATTAGCTTTCAAATCAACAATAAAGGTGTATTTGTTATCGGCTAATAAACGGGTACTTTTTTCGGTAACCACCGGCTTGATGAGGATGTCGCGCGGATTTTTCATTACGCCAGCACCTCCTCGATCTTAGCCACGGCGTCCTTGGTAATAACCAGTTTGGTGTACTTTAACAGGTCATAAACATTAACGCCTTCAGCTTTTAAGGGTTTTACCCCGGCAATGTTGCGAGCGGATTTTTCCACATTAACATCCCGCTCGGCTGTTACAACCAGCGCCTTGTTAGCGTTCAGGTTGTTCAGGATGCGCACCATTTCTTTGGTTTTGGGAGCATCTATGGTAAGGGCATCCAATACAATAATGTTATTGCTTTTAACTTTGCTGGAAAGCGCGGATTTCAGAGCCAGCCGGCGTACTTTCTTGGGCAAGGAGAAAGAGTAATCACGCGGATGGGGTCCGAAAATGGTGCCGCCTTTACGCCAAAGAGGAGATCTGATGGAACCTACTCTGGCACGGCCGGTGCCCTTTTGGCGCCAAGGCTTGCGTCCGCCGCCGCTGACCTCTGCTCTGGTTTTGGTATCATGGGTACCTTGACGCTGGTTGGCAAGCTGCATGGTTACGGCATCATGCAGGACGGATTCGTGGGGCTCGATGCCGAACACTTCGTCCTTCAGCTCCACTTCGCCCACCTGTTCGCCGTTGACGTTATATAAAGCTACTTTAGGCATTGGATTCACAGTCCTCCTTTCGCTGCGCCACCGCTACTTGGCCTTGACGCTGTTTTTAATCAGTAACAGGCCGCCCCTTGGGCCGGGTACTGCACCTTTAATGGCCAGCAAGTTGCGTTCGGCATCCACCTTAACAACTTCCAGGTTTTGTACGGTTACCCGTTCAACACCATAGTGGCCGGGCAGCTTTCTGCCTTTAAAGGTTCGGGCAGGGCCTTTGGCTGCGGAGGAACCGGGCCGACGGTGATATTTTGAACCATGGGCCATTGGTCCGCGGTGGAAGTTATGGCGTTTAATGCCGCCGGCAAAACCGCGTCCTTTGGAAGTTCCTACAACGTCCACCTTTTCCCCGGCGGCAAAGATGTCCGCTTTGATTTCTTGACCTACTTGATATTCTTCAAGGTTTTCTACCTTGATTTCCCGCAGAAAACGCACCGGACGCACGCCGGCCTTGGCCAGATGGCCCTTGATGGGTTTGTTGATCAGGTTTTCGCGTTTTTCGCCAAAGCCCAACTGAACGGCTGCATATCCGTCATTCTCGGGAGTTTTTTTCTGTACCACCAGGCAGGGGCCGGCTTCTACAACAGTTACCGGGATGGCCACACCTGCTTCGTTAAAAATTTGGGTCATGCCCACTTTTTTGCCAAGAATACCTTTTGGCATGACAAAACACCTCCTGTTATAGTCAGAGGTTAGAAGCCCGTGGGTCCCCCCAGGGCTTCTAACATACACTCTCGGGGTCAGATTACAGCTTTATTTCAATATCCACGCCAGCAGGCAGATCCAGGCGCATCAGAGCGTCAACCGTCTTGGGAGTGGGCTCCAGGATATCGATTAAGCGTTTGTGCACACGCATTTCAAACTGTTCCCGGGAGTCTTTATTTACGTGGGGGGAACGCAAAATGGTGTAAACACTTCTTTCGGTGGGCAGAGGTACCGGACCTGCCACCTGAGCACCGGTCCGCTTGGCCGTTTCAACAATTTTGCCGGCGGACTGGTCAAGCATTTGATGATCAAAGGCTTTCAGCCTGATTCTTATTTTTTGGCTTTTCATACTTTCTTTCTCCCTTCGTCCGATTTGCGGACTGCTCCGTGAAAATTACCTCACAAGGCGAGCAACCTTCCACTTCATCGCTAGTCGACCGGAAGCCCGGCGTTTCCTGCGGACTGGCCGCCCGCCGGGCCGGTTCCACGACCGGCTAAAATTACTCGCGGATGGCGGTTACTACGCCGGCGCCTACAGTACGGCCGCCTTCACGGATAGCAAAGCGCAGGCCTTCCTCAATAGCGATGGGGGTGATCAGGTCCACCTTCATCTTGATGTTGTCCCCGGGCATGACCATTTCTACGCCTTCCGGCAGTTGTACCACACCGGTTACGTCGGTGGTACGGAAGTAGAACTGAGGACGGTAGCCGTTAAAGAAGGGGGTGTGACGGCCGCCCTCTTCTTTGGTCAGGACGTATACCTCTGCTTCGTACTTGGTGTGGGGCTTAATGCTGCCGGGTTTTGCCAGCACTTGGCCACGCTCGATTTCTTTACGGTCAACACCGCGCAGCAGGCAACCGATGTTGTCACCGGCTTGCGCAAAGTCTAACAGCTTGCGGAACATTTCTACGCCGGTTACTACGGTCTTGCGGGGCTTGTCGTTAAGACCGACGATTTCCACTTCATCCTGTACTTTTACTTGGCCGCGCTCAACACGACCGGTAGCCACAGTACCACGGCCGGTAATGGAGAACACGTCTTCTACCGGCATCAGGAAGGGCTTATCAACATCCCGCTCAGGGGTGGGAATGTAGGAGTCTACTGCATCCATCAGCTCCCAGATCTTGCCGCACCATTCGCACTCACGCTTGCCGCAGCCGCACTCCAGGGCTTTCAGGCCGGAACCGGCAATAATGGGAGTGTCGTCGCCGGGGAATTCATAGGAGTTCAGCAGTTCGCGCACTTCCATGTCCACCAGCTCAAGCAGTTCGGGATCGTCTACCATGTCAGCTTTGTTCAGGAATACCACAATGTAGGGTACGCCTACCTGACGGGACAGCAGGATGTGCTCACGGGTTTGCGGCATCGGACCGTCAGCGGCGGATACAACCAGGATGGCGCCGTCCATCTGGGCCGCACCGGTAATCATGTTTTTAACATAGTCAGCGTGACCCGGGCAGTCAACGTGAGCATAGTGACGATTGCCGGTTTCGTATTCTACGTGGGCGGTGTTAATGGTAATACCGCGTTCACGCTCTTCGGGAGCGTTGTCAATTTCGTCGTAACGCTTAACTTGGGCGCCGCCGGTGGTAGACAGAACTACGGTAATGGCGGCGGTAAGGGTGGTTTTGCCGTGGTCAACGTGACCGATGGTACCAATGTTTACGTGGGGTTTGGTACGTTCAAATTTAGCCTTAGCCATGGTTATTACTTTCCTCCTTGCTCACACGCGAAAGAATCTTTCTGCTTATCCTTTTCGCTTAGCGATAATGCCTTCGGCAATATTTTTGGGAACTTCTTCATAGTGGTCGTGCTGCATGGTGTAGGTGCCACGACCCTGGGTTTTGGAGCGCAGGTCCGTGGCATAGCCAAACATTTCTGCCAGGGGGACGTAAGCGGTGACAACCCGTGCGTTACCCCGCTGACCCATTTCTTCAATACGGCCGCGGCGGCTGTTCAAATCGCCGATAACATCTCCCATGTACTCTTCCGGAACCACCACTTCAACTTTAAAGATGGGTTCCAGCAATACCGGGTTAGCTTTTTCGGCTCCGTTTTTAAAGGCCATCGAGCCGGCAATCTTAAAGGCCATTTCCGAGGAGTCCACCTCGTGGTAAGACCCGTCATAGATGGTAGCCCGGATATCAACCATGGGGTAGCCGGCCAAAATACCGTTTTCCATAGCTTCTTTGATACCGGCATCTACGGCAGGAATGTACTCTTTGGGTACTACGCCGCCGACAATTTTATTAACAAACTCGTAGCCCGGGCCACCCGGCTCCATCGGCTCCAGTTCGATCCACACATGACCGTACTGGCCTTTACCGCCGGACTGACGCACAAACTTACCTTCTGCCTTAACGGCTTTACGAATGGTTTCTTTATAAGCCACTTGGGGCCTTCCCACATTGGCCTGCACCTTAAATTCGCGCATCAGTCGATCCACGATAATTTCCAGGTGCAACTCGCCCATGCCGGAGATGATTGTCTGACCGGTTTCTTCATTGGTGCTTACCCTGAAGGTAGGATCCTCTTCGGACAGTTTGGTTAAGGCAACACCCATTTTGTCCTGGTCAGCTTTGGTTTTTGGTTCAATGGCCACGGAAATAACCGGATCAGGGAATTCCATGGATTCAAGAATAATGGGATGCTTTTCGTCACAGAGTGTGTCACCGGTGGTGGTGTCCTTCAGTCCTACAGCAGCGGCAATATCTCCGGCAAACACCTGAGGAATTTCTTCCCGGTGGTTGGCATGCATTTGGAGAATACGGCCGATTCGTTCTTTCTTACCCTTTGTGGTGTTGTACACATAGGACCCGGCGTTTAATACGCCTGAGTACACCCGGAAGTAGGTCAACTTGCCTACATAGGGGTCTGACATGATCTTAAAGGCCAACGCAGCAAAGGGCTCGCTGTCGCTGGAAATCCGTTGATCGGCAGCGCCGGTATCGGGATTAATGCCTTGAATGGCCGGCACATCAGTGGGGGCCGGCAGGTAATCCACAATGGCGTCCAATAAGGGCTGCACACCTTTGTTTTTGAACGAAGAACCGCACAGTACCGGGGTAATTTTAACCGCCAGGGTGGCTTTGCGAATTGCCAGTTTAATTTCTTCTTCACTTAACTCTTCGCCTTCCAGGTACTTCACCATCAGTTCTTCGTCAAACTCCGCCACCGCTTCCAGCAGCTTTTCCCGGTATTCAGCCACCAGCTCCGCCATATCGGCCGGGATTTCGGTTTCTTCGCTCTTGGTGCCGAGATCATCGACATAAATAATTGCTTTGTTGGTTACCAAATCCACAATGCCGCGGAACTGATCTTCGCTGCCAATGGGCAATTGAATCGGTACCGGATTGGCACCCAGTCGGTCTTTAATCATGTTTACGCCGTTAAAGAAATCAGCGCCCACGCGGTCCATTTTGTTGATGTAAGCAATTCTGGGCACGCCATATTTATCGGCCTGCCGCCAAACAGTTTCAGATTGGGGTTCTACCCCCCCGACCGAACAAAACACAGCCACCGCACCATCTAACACCCGTAGCGAACGTTCTACCTCAACTGTAAAATCCACGTGCCCGGGTGTGTCTATAATGTTGATACGGTGATTTTTCCACTGGGCAGTGGTAGCAGCAGATGTAATGGTAATGCCCCTCTCCTGCTCCTGTACCATCCAGTCCATGGTGGCTGCGCCATCGTGTACTTCACCAATCTTATGAACTTTCCCGGTGTAGAACAAAATACGCTCTGTGGTAGTGGTTTTTCCGGCATCAATATGGGCCATTATACCAATGTTGCGGGTTCTTTCCAAAGGAAACTGTCGGGCCATAATGATCCTCCCTTACCACCTGTAATGAGCAAACGCTTTGTTGGCTTCTGCCATTTTATGTGTATCTTCGCGCTTCTTAACGGTTGCTCCGACGTTATTTGCTGCATCCATAATTTCTGCAGCCAGTTTCTCAGCCATCGACTTGCCGGCACGCTTGCGGGTAAACATTACCAGCCAGCGAATACCCAGGGTTTGACGACGCTCTGCCCGAACCTCAACAGGCACCTGGTAGTTGGCACCACCGACACGCCGTGCTTTTACTTCCAGGACAGGCATCGCGTTTTTCATGGCTGCATCAAAAACTTCCAAAGGGTTTTTGCCGGTTTTTTCCCGGATTATTTCAAATGCTTCGTAAACAATTCTTTCTGCCAGACCACGCTTACCTTCCAGCATAACCTGGTTAATAAGCTTGGTAACCACTTTGCTGCCATACACAGGATCGGGAAGCACTTCCCGCTTGGGGATTCCACCTCTTCTTGGCATCATTTCTCCCCCCTTTACCCAGTAATCTCTTTTATATTTGAAAGTAAAAATTATATTTTAACTTTATTTTTTCGGACGCTTGGCCCCATACTTGGAACGGCCGCGGTTGCGGTTTTGCACACCGGCGGAATCCAGCGCACCGCGTACGATGTGATAACGCACGCCAGGCAGGTCCTTAACACGACCGCCACGCACAAGCACTACCGAGTGTTCTTGGAGGTTGTGGCCAATGCCCGGAATGTATGCTGTAACCTCAATGCCGTTGGTTAAACGAACACGGGCCACCTTGCGCAGGGCAGAGTTGGGCTTTTTCGGGGTTGTGGTGTAAACCCTGGTGCAAACGCCGCGCTTTTGGGGGCATTCCTTCAGCGCAGGGGCTGTGGATTTGTACACAACCTCCTCACGGCCCTTGCGAATCAGCTGGTTAATGGTAGGCATCTCTCTCTACACCTCCTCTCGAAGTTCTGCTTGGTCGAGGTTCGAGACTCGAGGTTCGAGGTTCGATGCTAACGAATGGTTCTTTAGACCGAACTTCGAACTTCGAACCTCGAACTTCGAGTTAAAACTCAGTAATAGAGGCAATGGCACAGCCTACGTCAATGCCGCAGGCTCTGCCCAAATCTTTCATGCTGTCCACTTTAACAGTGGGTATGTTTTTTGTGGAACAAATCCGCAGGATAGGATCCACCACCCTGGCTTCGGCATCGGCCGCCCAGTACACCTGCTTGGCTTGAAGTTTTTCCACAGCCTTTAATGTCTGTTTTGCCCCCACAGTTTTCTTGCGTGCTGACTTTAAAGGCTCCAAAGACATGGTGATCCACCCTCCTGCAATCAAACACTTACATATAATATCATTTACTATAACGCGTGTCAATAATTTGTATTTTTAGTTCCGGCAGGGTTATTTTTCTAAAGACAGGTCGAAATCATCCAGTTTTTCGTCCGGCAGCACCCGGTAGTCCCGGTTGCGTTCTCCGGCTGCCAGCAGCAGATCAAAATCTTCTTCCTGTTCCTGCTGCTGTCCGGTGGTCACTTCTATGTTGCGGTAGCGCGACATGCCTGTGCCGGCAGGTACCAGTTTGCCGATAATAACGTTCTCCTTCAGGCCCAACAGCGGGTCTGTCTTGCCTTTAATGGCCGCTTCGGTCAGCACCCGGGTGGTTTCCTGGAAGGAGGCTGCCGAGAGGAAGGAGTCGGTGGCCAGGGATGCTTTGGTAATACCCAGCAGCACCGGCTTGGCCACTGCCGGTTCTTTGCCGGCCTCGATGGCCTTGCGGTTCTCCTCCTCAAACTCAAAGACATCAATCAGGCCGCCCGGCAGCAGATCGGTGTCGCCGGCCTCTTCTACCTTCACTTTCCGCAGCATCTGCCGAATCATTACTTCAATATGTTTATCGTTAATTTCTACCCCTTGCAGCCGGTAGACCCGCTGCACTTCCTGCAGCAGATAAATCTGCACGCCGGCAGGGCCTTTAATTTTAAGCAGGTCGTGCGGATTGACAGACCCTTCGGTAAGCTCATCCCCGGCCTCTACCCGCTGGCCGTCTTTCACTTTCAACCTGGCCCCGTAGGGTACGGCGTAGACATTCTTTTCACCGTTATCCTTGGTGATTTCGATTTCCCGACGCCCTTTAACCTCCCGGACGGCGATGACACCGTCTTCTTCCGCCACAATAGCCTGACCCTTGGGCCGGCGGGCTTCAAACAGCTCTTCTACCCGGGGGAGACCCTGGGTAATGTCATCGCCGGCCACGCCGCCGGTGTGGAAGGTTCGCATGGTTAACTGGGTACCCGGCTCGCCGATGGACTGGGCGGCAATAATGCCTACCGCTTCGCCGATATCAATGGTGCCGCCGGTGGCCAGGTTCTTGCCGTAACAGTGCTTGCACACGCCGTAGCGGGTTTTGCAGGTAATGACCGACCTTATCTTAACCTTTTTAATGCCTGCTTCTTCAATTTTTTGGGCTTCGTCGGCTGTAATGAGGCCGTGCTGCTCCACTTTCTCCCGGGAGATAATGACTTCTCCGGTTGCCGGATGAACCACCGGTTCCATGGGCACCCTGCCCTCCAGGCGTTCAGCCAGTCTTTCAATAACCTCAGTGCCGTCTCTGATTTCGCTGACTTCAATGCCCTCGGCGGTGCCGCAATCTTCTTCGCGGACTATGACATCCTGCGCCACGTCTACCAGACGTCTGGTTAAGTAACCTGAGTCGGCGGTGCGCAGGGCGGTGTCGGCCAAACCTTTGCGGGCGCCGTGGGTAGAAATAAAGTATTCCAAAACTGTCAGGCCTTCCCGGAAGTTGGCTTTAATGGGCAGGTCAATGATGCGCCCGGAAGGATCCGCCATCAGACCCCGCATGCCGGCCAGCTGCCGGATTTGCTGAATGTTACCGCGGGCCCCCGAGGTGGCCATCATGTAAACGTTGTTAAATCTGTCCAGCGTATCCATCAAAGCTTTGGTAACTTTATCGGTGGCATCGTTCCAGACGCCGATAACTTTCCGGTATCGCTCGTCTTCGGTAATTAAACCGCGGCGGAACTGGTTTTCAATTTTGTTAACCTGTTCTTCGGCGTTAGCCAGAATTTCTTTCTTAGCCGCAGGAATTGTAATATCAGCCACCCCGATGGTAATGCCGGCCCGGGTGGAGAATTTGTAACCAAGCTCCTTAATGCCGTCCAGCAGCTCCGCCGTATGAGCGTTGCCCAGTTTGCGGTAACAGTCTGCGACAATTTTACTTAAAGTCTTTTTATCGCAAACTTTGTTGATAAAGCCCAACTCTTCCGGAATAATCTCGTTGAAAATAATACGTCCCACCGTGGTTTGCAGCTTTTCGCCGTTCTTCCGGCGCACCGTCACTTTGGCGTGCAGCGAAACCACATGGTTGTCGTAGGCCAGAATGGCCTCGTTTTCGTCCTTAAATATCATGCCCTCGCCCTTGGCGCCGTCTTTTTCCATGGTGAGGTAGTAGCAGCCCAAGACCATATCCTGGGTGGGACTGGCTACCGGCTTACCGTCCTTGGGGTTCAGAATATTGTTGGCAGCCAGCATTAATAGCCTTGCTTCCGCCTGGGCTTCAGCAGACAAAGGAACGTGTACAGCCATCTGGTCGCCGTCAAAGTCAGCGTTGTATGCGGTGCAAACCATCGGGTGAATTTTAATGGCCCGGCCTTCCACCAGCACCGGCTCAAAGGCCTGGATGCCCAGACGGTGCAGGGTTGGTGCGCGGTTTAACAGGACGGGGTGTTCCTTAATAACCTCTTCCAGGACATCCCATACTTCCGGCCGCACCCTTTCCACCATGCGTTTGGCACTTTTGATATTATGAGCGTAGCCGTCGTTGACCAGTTTTTTCATGACAAAGGGCTTGAACAACTCGAGGGCCATTTCTTTAGGCAGCCCGCACTGGTGCATTTTTAAATGGGGCCCCACTACAATTACCGAACGGCCGGAATAGTCAACCCTTTTGCCCAGCAGGTTTTGCCGGAAGCGACCCTGTTTGCCCTTCAGCATGTCAGACAGCGACTTGAGCGGCCGGTTGCCGGGACCGGTCACCGGCCGGCCGCGGCGGCCGTTATCAATCAGGGCATCCACCGCTTCCTGCAGCATGCGTTTTTCGTTGCGCACGATAATATCCGGGGCACCCAAATCCAATAAGCGTTTTAAGCGGTTGTTACGGTTAATCACCCGGCGGTACAGGTCGTTCAGATCGGAGGTGGCAAAACGCCCACCGTCCAACTGCACCATAGGACGCAGCTCCGGGGGAATGACGGGAACCACATCCAAAATCATCCATTCCGGGCGGTTACCGGACTTTCTGAAGGCTTCCACCACTTCCAAACGGCGAATGGCACGGATCTTGCGCTGACCGGAAACTTCTTTCAGTTCCTGACGCAGTTCACGGGCCAGTTCCTCAAGGTCAATTTCCTGCAGCAGTGTCTTGATGGCCTCGGCGCCCATGCCTGCTTTAAAGTTGTTGCCGAACTTCTCTTTGTATTCCCTGTATTCGGTTTCGGTCAGCAGCTGTTTCTTCAGGAGGGGGGTATCGCCCGGTTCAATCACAATATAAGACACAAAATATAAAACTTTCTCCAGTGCCCGGGGGGACATATCCAGCAGCAGCCCCATACGGCTGGGAATGCCCTTGAAATACCAGATATGGGATACCGGGGCTGCCAGCTCTATATGGCCCAACCGCTCGCGGCGCACCTTGGAGCGGGTAACCTCGACGCCGCAGCGATCGCAAACTACCCCTTTGTAACGGAGACGCTTGTATTTGCCGCAGTGGCACTCCCAATCCCGGGTAGGGCCAAAAATTCTCTCGCAGAACAACCCGTCCCGTTCCGGCTTTAGGGTGCGATAGTTAATGGTTTCCGGTTTTTTCACTTCGCCGCTGGACCACTGACGGATCTTGTCCGGTGAAGCCAACCCGATGCGAATGCTATCAAAATTATTTAATTCTAACAAAGGACCTACTCCCCCTTATAGCGGATTTCGCTAGATGGTTTCAATACCGCTTGTTTTAGTCCTCGTCATCCAAACTGAATTCTTCTTCGGCTTCTTCGAGGAAGGTTTCGTCAAATTCCTCATTTTCTTCTTCGTATTCGTCTTCCTCGTCGTGTTCCTGTTTAACATCACCCAGTCGTCTTTCTTCCGGCAGGTCAATGCCCAGTTCCTTAGCTGTTTCGGTGACGTCTTCTTCAATTTCTTTAATTTCTATTTCCTCATCGTTTTCTGACAGCACTTTTACATCCAGCCCCAGCGACTGCAGCTCCTTGATCAGCACTTTGAAAGACTCCGGCACACCCGGCTCAGGCACATTTTCGCCTTTGACAATGGCTTCATAGGTTTTAACCCGTCCCACCACATCGTCTGACTTGACGGTGAGGATTTCCTGCAGGGTATAAGCCGCTCCGTAGGCTTCCAGGGCCCATACCTCCATTTCACCAAACCGCTGGCCGCCGAACTGGGCTTTACCGCCCAGAGGCTGCTGGGTAACCAGGGAGTAGGGGCCGGTGGAGCGGGCGTGAATTTTATCGTCTACCAGGTGGTGCAGTTTAATCATATAAATATAACCAACAGTAACCCGGTTATCGAAGGGCTCGCCGGTTCGTCCGTCATACAGCACGGTTTTGCCGTCTTCCGGCAACCCTGCCCGTTTCAGGGAGCCCCAGATGTCGTCTTCTGAAGCACCGTTAAAGACCGGGGTGGCCACATGGAAGCCCAGGGTCTTGGCTGCCCAGCCCAGGTGAGTCTCCAGCACCTGCCCGATGTTCATACGGGAAGGCACACCCAGCGGGTTCAGTACAATTTCCACCGGGGTACCGTCGGCCATAAAGGGCATGTCTTCTTCCGGCAGGATTCGTGCCACAACCCCTTTGTTACCGTGACGGCCGGCCATTTTATCACCCTCGGAGATTTTTCTCTTTTGGGCAATGTAAACGCGAACCAGCTGGTTGACTCCCGGCGGCAACTCGTCCCCGTTTTCCCGGGTAAATACCTTGACATCCACGATTTTGCCGGCCTCCCCGTGGGGTACCCGCAGGGAGGTATCTCTTACCTCCCTGGCTTTCTCGCCAAAGATCGCCCGCAGCAAGCGTTCTTCCGCTGTCAGCTCGGTTTCCCCCTTGGGAGTGACTTTGCCGACCAGGATATCGCCCGGCCTGACCTCAGCGCCTACCCGGATAATCCCTCTTTCATCCAGGTCTTTTAAAATATCTTCGCCCACGTTGGGAATATCTCTGGTGATTTCTTCCGGACCCAGTTTGGTGTCACGGGCATCGCATTCGTATTCTTCAATGTGTATGGAGGTGAAGAAATCTTCTTTAACAGCTTTTTCGCTGATCAGAATGGCATCCTCGTAGTTGTTGCCCTCCCAGGTCATAAAGGCCACCAGGACGTTGCGCCCCAGAGCCAGTTCACCTTTGTCGGTGGCCGGTCCGTCAGCAATAATTTGGCCCGCCTCCACCCGGTCGCCTTTTGCCACAATGGGTTTCTGGTTAATACAAGTACCCTGGTTGGAACGGGTAAATTTCAATAATTTATATTTATCGGTTTTGCCCTCATCGGTACGAATAACAATTTCATTGGCGGTTACCCTGACCACTTCGCCGCTGTTTTGGGCTACCACCACAACGCCGGAGTCTTTTGCCGCCCGGTGCTCGATACCGGTACCTACCACCGGCGCCTGGCATTTCAACAAAGGAACTGCCTGGCGCTGCATGTTGGCACCCATCAGGGCCCGGTTAGCGTCGTCATGCTCCAGGAAGGGAATTAAGGAGGTGGCCACCGAGAACACCTGCTTAGGCGATACGTCCATGTAATCAACCCGGTCGGTGGGCACCAGCAGTGTATCATGGCCCCGGCGTGCGTTAACCCGTTCTTCCACAAAATAGCCGTTTTCATCCAGTGGCGCGTTGGCCTGAGCAATAATATGGCCTTCTTCTTCGTCGGCCGTAAGGTAAACAATCTCATCGGTAACCCGCTTGTTGGCTTTGTCAACCTTACGATAAGGCGTTTCAATAAAGCCAAAGCTGTTAATGCGTGCATAGGTGGACAATGAGCCAATTAAGCCGATGTTGGGACCTTCCGGCGTTTCAATGGGGCACATGCGGCCGTAGTGGGAGTGGTGTACGTCACGCACTTCAAAGCCCGCCCGTTCCCTGGAAAGACCGCCGGGCCCCAGGGCTGACAGACGCCTTTTATGAGTTAATTCCGCCAGCGGGTTGGTTTGATCCATAAACTGGGACAGCTGGCTGGAACCAAAAAACTCTTTAATGGCCGCCACTACCGGCCGGATATTAATCAACACCTGGGGTGTGATAACGTCAACATCCTGGATGGTCATTCTTTCCCGGACCACCCGTTCCATCCTGGATAAACCGATGCGGAACTGGTTCTGCAGCAGCTCGCCCACCGAGCGCAGTCTTCGGTTGCCCAGGTGGTCAATATCGTCAACGCTGCCTTCGCCTTTCATCAGGCCAAGCAGGTAGCGGAAGGTAGCTACAATATCCTCTTTGGTTAACTCCCGGATAAACTCACGTTCCACCGGAACTTCTTTGTTTAAATAGCGATCCCATTCTTTGGGCCCGTCTTCGCCTTTAGGATAACGGTAAAGCACGCCGTGCTTTAATTTCTTCTGCAGCTTGTAACGTCCCACATGAGCCAGATCATATCGCTTGGGGTCAAAGAATAAAGTATATAATAAAGAGCGGGCGCTTTCCACCGTTGGCGGTTCACCCGGCCGCAGCCGCTTGTAGATTTCTACCAATGCTTCTTCTTCTGAATCTGTGTTGTCCCTGGTTAAGGTTTCTTGAACAAATTTGTCATTCTCAAACAGTTCGAGAATCATAGCATTCGAACTGTAACCAAGGGCCCGGATTAATACTGTGGCCGGGATTTTACGGGTGCGGTCAATGCGAACGAATATGTGATCATTGACATCGGTTTCAAACTCCAACCAGGCTCCACGGTTAGGAATCACGGTGGATGTGAACAACCTTTTGCCGCTGGAATCGATATGGTCAGCAAAGTAAACGCCGGGGGAACGGACCAATTGGCTGACAATTACACGCTCAGCCCCGTTGATAATAAAAGTACCTTTGTTGGTCATCAGCGGGAAGTCCCCCATAAAGACTTCCTGTTCCTTGACCTCCCCGGTCTCTTTGTTTATCAGGCGGACTTTCACTCGCAAGGGAGCGGCATATGTTACATCGCGTTCCTTGCACTCTTCCACGGAGTACTTGGGTTCTCCCAGAGTGTAGTCCAGGAATTCAAGCACCAGATTGCCTGTAAAATCCTGAATGGGAGAGATGTCGTGAAACACTTCCCGCAGGCCCTCCTGCAGGAACCATTCGTAAGAATTTCGCTGAACTTCAATCAGGTTGGGCAAATCCAGCACTTCACGAAGTTTGCCGTAGTTCCACCTCACCCTGTTTCCTACTTGTTCCGGGTAAGCCATCGAACGCATCACACCCCTTAAATAATTACATAAATGACGGTCTTGTGCTAAAATTACAGACAACGAAAAGCAAGGTCTTGCTTTTTTATCAACAATCCCTCGCTTTTAAACACTATAACGCCTTATCTACTTTATTTTGGCCATTTATGCAGAAAATTATGCACAATTTTTGCCACCTAACCAAGTTTATTTTAGGTTATCCACAGAATGACATTTTGTAATGTTAGCACAAGTGGCAGTATTTGTCAAGGTGGTTTTTTGTCTGTTGACGAAAAAAATTGGGATTTTTATTTTGGCATTAAAGTTTAAATGCCTCTGTCTGTCAATGGCAAGCCATATATTTTTTCAGGCGGCAGCATGATGTTAACCAGACTGCCCGACCGCACCCTGCCGGCAAAGAAAAGTTCTTTGTTAACCTGCAAGGTTATGGAAAACCCGCAGTCCACTGTAAGCTTCAGCTGGCTGCTTAACGGATAAATCTTGGTTACCCGGCCCCGGCATAGGTTAGGACCGCCGTCCGGTTTGCGGTCTTCAATTAAAATTACGTCTTCCGGCCGGATGCACAGGTTAATATTGGTACCGGGCCGGTAATCCTGCCGGGCAACAAAACTTATCACCGTCTCGCCCACCTGTGCTGTCCTGCCGCCCGGCAGAACAACCCCCTGCAAAACATTTTCAATGCCCACCAGCCTGGCCACCTCCTCATTGACAGGATAGCGGAAGATGTCCTCGGTGGAACAATCCTGCACTATTTTGCCCGCTGACATAGCGCACACCCGCCCGGCCAGCAAAGGAATTTCTTCCACGTTATGGGTAATAAAAACGGTGGCTGTGGCGGTAGCTTTAATAATTTCACCGATTTCTTCAATAAGCGTTATCCGGGTAGGTAAATCCAGTGCGGCAAAGGGTTCATCCAAAAACAGCACCTGCGGTTCCAGCGCCAGAGCCCTGGCAATGCTTACCCTTTGTGCTTCACCTCCCGAAAGATAACGGATATGCCGATCTGCCAAATGTGCAATTTGCAATTTTTTAAGCCAGTAATTTACCCGGCGGGCTATTTGATCTCGCGGCAGTCCCCGGAAGCGCAGCCCTTGTGCCACATTGCCAAACACCGAACCGCTGAGCAACAGGGCTTCCTGAAAGACCATGGCCATTTGACGCCTTACCTGTAAGGGGCTGCCCGTCACCTGCCGGCCGTCAAAAATAATCTCCCCCTGCCAGGGTTTTTCCAGCAAGGCTAACAATTTTACCAGGCTGCTTTTGCCGGCGCCGTTGGGGCCGATCAGGGCAATTGTTTCACCCTTATGCAAAACAAAATTGTCAATGTCGATCAGAGTCCTTCCTGCCACTCCCCAACAAAGGTTTTTGACCTGCAAAATTACCTGCTGCCCCTGCATTTTTTCACCTGCTTTTCTGCCGTTTACCCATGAAATTTAACAACCGGTTTCCCCGGTGGCCGGAAGCGGTTGTTTCGCCCTGCTGCTGCAGCAGGGTCAGTAATAACGTAACACCGTAAGCCAATAATAACAATATAACACTTAAGGCAATAGCTGCCGCAAAATTTCCTTTGGAAACCTCCATCACCGTGGCCGTTGTCAATACCCGCGTGTACCCCTTGACATTGCCTCCCACCATCATGGAAGCTCCCACTTCGGATACTACCCCGCCAAATCCGGCAATAACGGCAGCCAGCAGCGGCAACCTGGCCTCCCGCATTAACAGCCACATATATTGCCGCCGGGAAGCGCCCAGCGCCAGTATCTGCAGGCGCAACTGCGGTTTTATCTGCTGTACTGCCGCAATGGTAAAACCCGTAACAATCGGGGTAGCAATTACCGCCTGGGCAATCACCATAGCGGCAGGCGTGTACATCAGCCCTAAAAATCCCAGTGGGCCGTACCGCCAAAGCAATATGCTTACCCATAATCCAACCACCACCGGCGGCAGGCCCATACCGGTATTCACCAGACTGATTATAAAGCCGCGGCCGGGAAAATTTCGCAGAGCCAAAAACACGCCGGCCGGGATGCCCAGAAAAAGGCTTATCAGGGTAGCAAGGCCGGAAATCTTTAATGTTAAGAAAGTAACCTGATATACTTCGGGGTCCCCGCCGAACAAGCTGATTAACGCTTCCCTGACGCCGTTGACAATAAGGTCCATAATGCGGTCAACTCCCAAATTTAATTTGCATATCGGCATAGATTTATTAGCGCTGCAATAACAACAAAACCAGGTCGCGGAAAGCAATGACCTGGCCGTAACATCTTCATCACTCTCCTTTCCACACGGGAGGCAAACCGGTTTCCCGGCTTACCCTAGCGGCCGGCAATCCGTCGCATAAAGCCTTAGGACAACCGGCTCGGAGAAACAAGATAATTTTGTTCAGGGCAAACAACGTTCCCCAACGTTATTTGCCAATTAGGGTATATTTTACAGTACATGCAAAAATACGTCAAGATTTAGGCAGACTTTTCTGACAACCCGGGCGGCCCTCCGGGACTGTCAGAACAGGCCGGTTTTTTATCTGATCAATCCGGCAGCTTGTTTGCAAACAAAGAGGGTATGCCCATAGTACTGCTTTAGGCATACCCTCCCTGTCTTTATAAACCGGTCACAATAAACTTATTACTTAATTTCAACAGTAGCGCCGGCTTCGGTGAGCTTAGCTTTGATAGCTTCAGCATCTTCCTTGGTGGTTTTTTCTTTGATGGGCTTAGGAGCACCGTCAACCAGGTCTTTAGCTTCTTTCAGGCCCAGACCGGTGATTTCGCGCACAACTTTAATAACGTTGATCTTCTTGTCGCCGGCATTAGCCAGGATAACATCAAACTCGGTTTTTTCTTCTTCAGCGGGAGCAGCAGCACCGGCTACAGGTGCAGCGGCAACGGCCACCGGAGCAGCAGCAGATACACCAAATTCTTCTTCAAAAGCTTTTACCAGTTCGGCCAGTTCCAGCACGGTAAGGCCTTTAACAATTTCTAATACTTCAGCTACTTTAGACATACTGATCTTGTACCTCCTCAAAATTTATAAATAATTTAAGCAACGGAACAAACTAAGATGCTTGACTCTCTTTTTGCTGACGCACCTGATCCAGAACATAAACCAGATTGCGCAGGTTGGCAGCCAGTACGCCGGCAAAGCCATACAGGGGAGCCTGCATGCCACCCAGTACTTTGGCCAGCAATACTTCTCTGGAAGGCAGGTCGGCCAGGGCTTTGACGCCGTTGGCATCAATCACCTTGCCTTCTAAAATACCGGCTTTGATGTCAACCCCTTGTTTCACTTCCTTAGCAAAATCCGAAAGGATTTTGGCAGGAGCCACCGGGTCTTCAATACCAAAGGCAAATACCGTAGGCCCTTCCAGGTAGGGATCTAATCCCTCAACACCGATTTCCCGGGCGGCAATACGGGCCACGGTGTTCTTAGCCACCTTCATTTCACTGCCGGCTTTGCGCAGGCGAGCCCGCAGGTCGGTGATTTTAGCCACTGAAATGCCGCGAAAATCAGCTAAAATGGTAACCTGGGATTGGGACATTTTTTCTTTAATTTCTTCCAGCATAACTGCTTTTTGAGCTTTTGTGGTCGGCAAGAGCTACACCTCCTTCCGCTGGAATAAAACAAAAGGGGGAATTCGCCAAGACAGGCAAAATTCCCCGCAATGCTTCACACTTTTGCAGTAATTCACCCGGTCTCGGCTGGCGGCTTAAGCCATTAAGTCAAGGACACCAACTGTCTACGACTGGACTTATTCAGTTGTCGCAACCGGGCAAAGTCCCTAGAGCTTGTTGGGGTTAATTTTAATCCCCGGGCCCATGGTAGAGGAAACGGTGATGCTCTTCATGTACTGACCCTTGGCGGAAGCAGGCTTAACACGCTGCAATGTATCAGCCAGGGTTTTAAAGTTTTCAGCCAGCTTTTGGGCATCAAAAGAAACCTTACCAATGGGTGCGTGAACAATACCGACTTTATCGGTACGGTAAGTAATCTTACCGCCTTTGGCATCTTTTACAGCAGGCCCTACATCAAAGGTTACAGTACCTGTTTTGGGGTTGGGCATTAAACCACGGGGGCCCAGAACACGACCCAGTTTACCAACCATCCCCATCATATCCGGGGTGGCAATGGCTACATCAAATCCCAACCAACCGCCTTGAATCTTTTCTACCAGCTCCTCGGCGCCGACAAAATCTGCACCGGCCGCTTCAGCTTCCTTGGCTTTTTCGCCTTTGGCAAAGACCAGTACGGTTTTGGTTTTACCGGTTCCGTGGGGCAGCACAACCGCACCTCTCAGTTGCTGGTCGGCGTGCCGGGGGTCAACCCCCAAGCGGAAGGCCACTTCAACAGTTTCATCAAATTTGGCGGGAGCGGTCTTTTTAACCAGCTCCATAGCTTCCAGGGGCTCGTAAAGAGTGTTTTTATCATACTGCTTCCGGGCTTCCTGAAGCTTTTTCCCTTCTTTGGGCATGTATTTCCCTCCTTTGTGGTACTAGCGGACTACATCCTCCCACCGGATGAAGCTATCCTTCTACAATTTCTACGCCCATGCTGCGGGCGGTGCCTTCAATCATGCGCATGGCAGCCTCCAGGCTGGCAGCGTTGAGATCAGGCATTTTTAATTCGGCGATTTCTTTAACTTTAGAGCGGGGCAGTTTACCCACTTTCTTCTTGTTAGGCTCGCCGGAAGCGGTCTCTATACCTAAAGCCTTCTTCAGCAGTACTGCTGCAGGAGGCGTTTTAGTAACAAAGGTAAAGGACCGGTCTTCATATACTGTAATTTCAACCGGAATAATCAAGCCGGCTTGCGCTGCAGTAACTTCATTATATTGTTTGACAAAAGCCATAATGTTTACCCCGTGTTGACCCAGGGCAGGACCTACCGGGGGCGCCGGGGTGGCTTTACCGGCCGGAATTTGCAGTTTGATTATGGCAGCTACCTTTTTGGCCATATCCAGTCCACCTCCTTACAACCTACAAGCTTAAAGCATTTTTTCAATTTGAGAAAAATCAAGCTCGATGGGAGTTTCACGTCCAAACATTGATACCATAACTTTAACTTTACCCTTTTCAGGGTAAATTTCTTCAATCACACCTGCAAAGTTTTCAAAGGGCCCGTCAATTACCTTGACATTTTCGCCAACACTGACGTCAATCCTGGTTTTCGGTTCTTCCAAGCCCATCTGCTTAATAATGGCCTTGGCTTCTTCCTGGCTTAACGGGATAGGCTTAGAACCTGTGCCGACAAAACCGGTTACTCCCGGCGTATTGCGCACCACGTACCAGGAATCATCAGTCATAATCATTTCTACCAGAACGTATCCGGGAAATACTTTTTTCTTTGAAACCTTTTTCTTGCCGTTTTTAATTTCCACTTCATCTTCCATGGGCACCAGAATACGAAAGATTTTATCTTCCATATTCATGGATTCAATTCGCTTCTCCAGGTTGGCTTTGACCTTATTCTCATAACCGGAATAAGTGTGCACAACATACCATTGTGTACTCATCAGCAAAAGGAACCCTGCCAGACGGGTTCCCCACCCCCTTGTTTACAATTAGGAAATGATGCCTTTTACGCCCAAGCTGAGAAGCGAATCTACCACCCAGATGACAACAGCCAGCACGGCAACCGAAGTCAGCACCACCGCAGTGTAAGTAACCAGCTCTTTGCGGCTGGGCCAGTGAACTTTTTTCAGCTCGTTCTGAACGCCACGCAGGTACTTGCTTACGCTGCCGATACGCTCACTAAAAGACGCTTTGGGCGCCTTGGCGGGTTCTTTTTTAGCTGCAGCCTTAGCAGCATCCTTAGGGGCCGCATCCTTTTTATTCTCGGCCCCACCGGTTTCATTGGTTGCCGCTGTTTCCTTGGCAGCGCTTGCCTTTTTGAGTGTCTTTTTTTGCACAGCCATTGAAAAACGCCACATCCTTAACTTTTTTGTTTACACCAGTAGTGCCTCGAATAAAACCCCTTACGGAATGCGGCCGATTATGGTAACGCTTGGGGTTGGCGGCTTAACTATCTGGTTTCTTTGTGAACTGTGTGGGTATGACACCACTTGCAATATTTTTTCAGTTCGATCCGGTTGGGATCGTTCTTTTTATTTTTAGTAGTGGTGTAGTTGCGCCGTTTGCATTCGGTGCAAGCCAGAGTTACGCCTACTCGCACTGTTGCCACCTCCCTAAAACGAAAAAAGACTTGGGCAGAGATGTCTAGTAATATACCTTAACAAATTTATCATATGTATTGTTGGATGTCAATACTTATCCTGTGGCAACGTACCATATTGGTATTATGTCTCTTTAATTGGTTTTATATACCAGTTTGCGGTTTATGCAAAAAAGGAGTGACCGGGGTCACTCCTTTTAGGAAAATTGTTAATCAGTTACTCGCGGATGGCGGTTACTACGCCGGCGCCTACAGTACGGCCGCCTTCACGGATAGCAAAGCGCAGGCCTTCCTCAATAGCGATGGGGGTGATCAGGTCCACCTTCATCTTGATGTTGTCGCCGGGCATGACCATTTCTACGCCTTCCGGCAGTTGTACCACACCGGTTACGTCGGTGGTACGGAAGTAGAACTGAGGACGGTAGCCGTTAAAGAAGGGGGTGTGACGGCCGCCCTCTTCTTTGGTCAGGACGTATACCTCTGCTTCGTACTTGGTGTGGGGCTTAATGCTGCCGGGTTTTGCCAGCACTTGGCCACGCTCGATTTCTTTACGGTCAACACCGCGCAGCAGGCAACCGATGTTGTCACCGGCTTGCGCAAAGTCTAACAGCTTGCGGAACATTTCTACGCCGGTTACTACGGTCTTGCGGGGCTTGTCGTTAAGACCGACGATTTCCACTTCATCCTGTACTTTTACTTGGCCGCGCTCAACACGACCGGTAGCCACAGTACCACGGCCGGTAATGGAGAACACGTCTTCTACCGGCATCAGGAAGGGCTTATCAACATCCCGCTCAGGGGTGGGAATGTAGGAGTCTACTGCATCCATCAGCTCCCAGATCTTGCCGCACCATTCGCACTCACGCTTGCCGCAGCCGCACTCCAGGGCTTTCAGGCCGGAACCGGCAATAATGGGAGTGTCGTCGCCGGGGAATTCATAGGAGTTCAGCAGTTCGCGCACTTCCATGTCCACCAGCTCAAGCAGTTCGGGATCGTCTACCATGTCAGCTTTGTTCAGGAATACCACAATGTAGGGTACGCCTACCTGACGGGACAGCAGGATGTGCTCACGGGTTTGCGGCATCGGACCGTCAGCGGCGGATACAACCAGGATGGCGCCGTCCATCTGGGCCGCACCGGTAATCATGTTTTTAACATAGTCAGCGTGACCCGGGCAGTCAACGTGAGCATAGTGACGGTTAGCGGTTTCGTATTCTACGTGGGCGGTGTTAATGGTAATACCGCGTTCACGCTCTTCGGGAGCGTTGTCAATTTCGTCGTAACGCTTAACTTGGGCGCCGCCGGTGGTAGACAGAACTACGGTAATGGCAGCGGTAAGGGTAGTTTTGCCGTGGTCAACGTGACCGATGGTACCAATGTTTACGTGGGGTTTGGTACGTTCAAATTTAGCCTTAGCCATGGGTTAACTTCTCCTCCTCCGTTTTTCGGAATTTAGCCAGAGATTTTTCATCTCTAAAGTTATTTCCAGATTTAAGCATGGTTTATACCTATTAACTGAAAATCCATAGCTAGATTCGATAAGAAAGACAAAAATCCTTCTTTTTTCTGACACTTCTTTTCTATATCAACAAAACGCAAAAGAACCTGCTCCAACCGGGCAGGTTCTTTCGGACTGGTAGCGGTGACTGGATTCGAACCAGTGACACCACGGGTATGAACCGTGTGCTCTGACCAACTGAGCTACACCGCCGTAAGTACTGGAGCTGCTAACCGGGATTGAACCGGTGACCTTATCCTTACCAAGGATACGCTCTACCTACTGAGCTATAGCAGCATTTGGTTGCGGGAGAGGGACTTGAACCCTCGACCTTCGGGTTATGAGCCCGACGAGCTACCAACTGCTCTATCCCGCGTCAGCAATGTTTATTATAACACAGGCACTCGCCATAAATCAAGAGTTTTTTGCCTGTGTAACAAATCTGGTGGAGGGAGAAGGATTCGAACCTTCGAAGGCGTTCGCCGGCAGATTTACAGTCTGCTCCCTTTGGCCACTCGGGAATCCCTCCGTGGGTGGAGCCGGCGATGGGACTCGAACCCGCAACCTGCTGATTACAAGTCAGCTGCTCTGCCAATTGAGCTACGCCGGCACCGAACATTGATTATAATAGCAGATGAAGCACTCGGTGTCAACACCTGCTGTCATGTATTGTTTGGCAAGATTAACTGTTTTTAACGAAAAAATTTTTTAACCTTAAATAAAGGTAAAAAGCATCATCGTGTAGTATTTATTTCTTATAGAACATCAGTTAACCGGTTGACTAGGCTTCACGCTTTTCCAGGTATCTTTCCAGTTTGCGTTTTACTCTCTGCAAGGCGTTGTCAATAGATTTAACATGCCTGTTAAGGTCTTCTGCAATTTCCTGGTAAGACTTTCCTTCCAGGTAAGACATGAGCACCTTCCATTCCAGTGAACTCAGGATTTCGCCCATCTTTTCCTCAATATCATCAAACTCTTCGCGGCTGATAATGAGTTCCTCCGGATCTGTTATTTTTGACCCGGAAATTACATCTAACAGGGTGCGGTCTGAATCCTCATCGTAAATTGGTTTATTTAACGAAACGTACGAATTAAGAGGGATGTGTTTTTGCCTGGTTGCTGTTTTAATGGCAGTGATAATCTGCCTGGTAATGCACAGTTCGGCAAAGGCGCGAAAAGAAGACAGCTTGTCCATGCGAAAATCGCGAATGGCTTTATAAAGGCCAATCATGCCCTCCTGAATAATATCTTCTCTGTCGGCTCCAATCAGGAAATATGAGCGGGCTTTTGCACGCACAAAGTTTTTATATTTATTAATCAAGTACTCCAGCGCTGCGTCGTCGCCCTCGCGCGCAAATTCAACGACATCCTCATCCACCATAATTTGATATCCGCCGGAAACTTCTCTTTGTGCATTTGAATTCAAAATTATCGCCCCCGCTTTCTTGTCTCTAAGAAATTTCAAACAGTTCAGAAAAGCATGACTATATTGGCAGGCACTCTAAAACTGCTGCAGAACATATCACCTCATGTCTGAAAAGAACCCTGGTAACCGGCATTCCCGGCAGGGCCAGGCTTCCTTGCCGCCTGTCATCCGTAATTCTAACCCGGGGTCTGGCCTACCCAGCCGCACATGCAGCCCCATGCGCTAACTGGTTAAGTTACATGACTAATTATAGCTTATGTTAAAAAGGCTCGTCAAGGCAAAATAGCCCCCGGCCAGGTGTACTTAATTCTTGCTGCGTCGCCATTTTTCTAATACTTGCCTGATTTCCGCGGGCAGCTTGTCCTCCAGATAGCCCTCGGTGGGGTTGGGCCGATTAAACTCTTCCTCTCTTCGCCGGTTAGCCTTTATAACCTGAACCCTGAATTCTTTGGGTGTCAAGCGGTAAGCACCCCGCCCAAAAATAATTTTTTGTTCATCCCAATCAGAAGTTACTACATAAACCGTGCCCTGTTTGCCCAGGTCCCCGACAATTTTTTCAATTAACGAGTCAGCAGTTTCGCCCTCCTGGGTATAGTATACCTCAATGCCGTGCACGGTTTCCCGGTGCTCAATGCCTCTTTTTACGAGGTGGGCATCAAAAACCACTTTAACCCGGCTGCCCTCAAAACCGGCAAAGTTGGCCAGTATATGAACGAGCTTGTCCCTGCAATGGTCTAACCCGCTGTCAATCATGCCGGCAAACTCCGGCCAGGCATGGATGATGTTATACCCGTCCACCACATAAAATTCCTGCATTGATTAGCCCAACCCTCTCTGGCGTACCACTTCATAAATCAAAAGCGCAGCTGCCACCGAGGCGTTGAGTGATCCAACCTGGCCCGCCATGGGTAACCGGACCAGCATATCACATCGCTCTTTAATCAGCCTGCCGATTCCCTTTCCTTCCCCGCCGATGACCAAAAGCAGCGGCCCCGTCAGTTTGGCCTGCCAGTATACCCGAGGGCCCGCCATATCCGCCCCCACTACCCAAAGCCCTTTTTCTTTCAACTGCCGAATAGTTTGATCCAAGTTGGTAACCCTGGCCACCGGAACATATTCCACCGCCCCCGCCGAAGCCCTGGCCACAGCTGAGGTTAAGGCCACCGACCTTCGTTGGGGTATAATGACCCCGTGGGCGCCGGCTGCATCCACCGTACGCAGTATGGCCCCCAGGTTATGGGGGTCGTTTATTTCATCCAGCAGCACAATAAACGGATCTTGCCCCCTGGCATGAGCCGCTGCCAGTATATCTTCCACTTCCACATAGCCCCTGGCAGCAGCATAAGCAATAACCCCCTGATGAGGCATGCCCTGGTTAAGTTTATCCAGGTGGGCTCGTTCAACCATTTGTACCGGAATATTTTTCTCCCTGGCCAGGTGCAGAATTTCGGCTAACGGGCCTGCCGCCGTTCCCCTGGCGGCCAGTATCTTATTAATGGGACGTCCCGCCCGGAGAGCTTCGCGGACCGGATTTCTGCCGGCAATCATTTCACTCACGTCAACCATACCTCCATACTTTTCGGTGGTTAAGCTGCGTTTACTGCAAGGTATTTTTCAGCCATAAGGTCAGCCCCAAACCGGCCAAAGCCGCCGCCATGCCGGCCAGCAGCAGATTTCTGCGCCGGGTCACCACGCCAAGGACGCCCAGCAAAAGGGCTATGCCCCAAAGCACAAGAATAATTACGGGAGTTATCATTTTATCCACACTCCGCTTTTATGTTACCCCGTACCTGCGACGCACGGCTTCCCGCTGCCCGCAACTCAGTTGGCCTTCCGGACAGGGGCCGGCCAGGCAAGGCGGCCCGGCATCGGCAAAAAGCACGGGTGCCACTTCTTTGGCCAGGTGCAGCATTTGTTCCGCCAGCCGGCGAATTTCCCATTGGGCCCGCCGGCAACAGCGAAGGTTAAAAAAGTGTCTTAATTCCCTGGCATTCATAGTTACCACAATTTTCGTTTCGGCTGCGTTGGGCAGCACAAACCGGGCATCTTCATAAGCCGATCTGCCGCCTCCCAATTTAGCTACCCACCCGTCATACCAGGTTTGAATTTGCGCCATCTGTGCCGCAAATTCTGCCACCGCCTGCGGCCCAAGCTTTTCAATGGTCTCGGGGATGATGTATTCAAAGGTGCCCCGGGCATTATGCTCCCGGGTTTCCCCTACATACCGCTGGGACTGTACACTGAAACTGGCAATGCGGTGTCTGGTTAACTGGGCCAGCAGGCTCCGGGAAACCCCTTCGATGCCAAATGTAAAAGAAACATGTTCAATAGCGCTGTAGTGTCCCATGTCCAGTAATTTTTTTACAAAAGCCTGCTGGTCAGATTGGGCCACATTGGCCGCCAGGTCATCTATTTGTGCCGGCGAGTAGCACAACCTGGCCGCCATGGCCACCAGCTTTTCCGGGTTTGGCGTGTGTTCCAGCAGGCGGACCTTTAAATTAGCTTTCCCCACTTTACGTAACTCCTAAAAATAAATTTTATCAGAGGGGCGACACCCCTTACCGGTGGTTTATGTTCCCCTTTAGCTGCGGTAGCCGTTGGCGCCGCTCAAACAGGCCCTCCCGGCCGGGTTCAGCCACGCTTGAGGGCATCTATGGCCAAGCCGATAATTTCGTCAATCCTGCCCTCATTGCCCTGTAAATACAGATAACCTATCAGCGCTTCCAGAGCGGTGGCATGGCGGTACTCCGCCACATCAGCTCCCTTAGGCGGCAGACCTGACTTGGCGTTGCGTCCCCGACGGACAACCGCCAGTTCTTGTTCGGAAAGTTTATCTTCCAGGGCAAACAACGCTCTCGCCTGGGCACCGGCCCGCACATACTTAACGGCTTCCCGGTGCAGCCGGTTCACTTTGGTAGCACCTTGAGCTATGAGAAACCGGCGGACTGCCAATTCATAAACGGCATCCCCCAGATATGCCAGTACCAGGCTGGGCAGTTGTTCAGGATTTTGTTTTGAGGCTGATTGATCCATGATATAAGTATCCCTTTGTGTCAAGGTCATCCTTGTATCTTCCATCGTACACCTTGGGGGGTGTCTTCCAGAATTACCCCCAGTTCCTTCAAACCGTCCCGTATGGTATCCGCAGTGGCCCAATCTTTTTGGCTGCGGGCCGCCTGGCGAACTTTAACAATCAGATTGATCAGACCGTCCACCAATTTGTTGTCAGTATTAACAGCGTCAATCAATAACCTGCCGCTCTGCTGATCTTCCTTAAAGACACCCAATACACCGTTAAAATCTTTAAATAAATCGTGTGCTTTTACCAGCAAATCTTTCTGCCGGTCAGTCAGCTTGCCGTCCAGCCGGCCCACAAAAATATTAATTTCTTTGGCCAGCTCAAAAAATACGGAAATAGCCAGGGCAGTGTTAAAATCGTCATCCATGGCTTTTTCAAAATCCAACCGGAGGGTTGCCAGTTTGTCTGCCAGGTCTCCGCCTTCATCGGCCATGGCGGCCTGCTGCTGCGGCAGCTCCAGAGCCTCATAAAGCAAGCGCAGGGCAGTTTTTAGGCGTTCCAGACCTTTTCCCGCCATGGCCAGCTTTTCATCATCAAAGTCCAGGGGGCTGCGATAATGGGTGGAAAGCAAATACCAGCGCACCACTTCGGGTGGAAACTTGGCCAAAATTTCCCTGACTAAAAAGAAGTTCCCCAGAGATTTGGACATTTTTTCTTGATTGACTGTAATAAAACCGTTATGCATCCAGTAACGGGCAAAAGGTTGGCCGCAAGCCGCTTCAGATTGAGCAATTTCATTTTCGTGGTGAGGAAAAATCAAATCAAACCCACCGCCGTGAATATCAAAACCGTTGCCTAAATATTTGGCCGCCATAGCCGAGCACTCAATATGCCACCCCGGGCGGCCGGCTCCCCAAGGGCTTGGCCAACTGGGTTCCCCGGGTTTGGCCGCTTTCCAGAGCGCAAAGTCCATGGGGTCTTTCTTTCTGGGATCAATTTCCACCCTGGCTCCTGCCTGCATATCCTCCAGGCTGCGGCCCGATAGTTTCCCGTAGCCGGGAAAACTCCGCACCGCAAAGTAAACATCCCCGTCTGCCACATAGGCATGCCCCTGCTGTTCCAGTTGTTTGATCAGGTCAATGATTTCCGCAATGTGTTCAGATACTTTGGGATGTTTGTCCGCCCGCATAACATTCAGTGCATCGGCATCCTTAAAAAATTCCCTGATATATCTTTGGGCCAATTCCAGCGGGTCGGTCTGTTCTTCCCAGGCTCGCTTAATAATCTTATCATCCACGTCGGTAAAGTTTTGTACATAGTTCACTTGATAACCTTTATAAATAAAGTATCTCCTAACTGTGTCAAAAAACACCAGCGGCCGGGCATTGCCAAGGTGAATAAAGTTGTATGTAGTGGGCCCGCAAACATACATGCTGACTTTCCCTTTTTCTCTGGGAATAAACTCTTGTTTGGTTTTCGTCAGGGTATTATAAATTTGCATTACCGGTTAGCCCCCTCCGCTTGATCTCTTAACCTGCTGCATTCCTGTTCCAATGTTTTAACTTTTTGCTCCAGCCGGTCAATGGCTGATTGCATCTGGCCCAGCATATCCGCTACCGGGTCAGGTAACTGGTCGTGGCGCAAATCCGGCACATAGGCAGAACCTACTTTTTGGCCATCCCGAATTACAATGCGCCCCGGTACACCCACCACAGTGCAGTTAGGCGGCACTTCTTTTAAAACCACCGAACCGGCGCCGATCTTCACGTTGTCACCAACGGTAAAAGAACCAAGCACTTTTGCGCCCGAACTAATTACCACGTTATTGCCAATGGTGGGGTGCCGCTTGCCTTTTTCTTTCCCGGTGCCCCCCAGGGTGACCCCCTGGTAAATAGTTACGTTGTTGCCGATCTCGGCGGTTTCCCCGATTACCACGCCTGCTCCGTGGTCGATAAAAAGACCTTCCCCGATTTTGGCTCCCGGGTGAATCTCAATGCCGGTCAGAAACCTGGAAACTTGTGAAATAAACCGGGCGGTTACATAGAATTTTTTCTTATATAATGCGTGGGCCAGCCGGTGAAACAGGATGGCATGCAGCCCAGGGTAACACAGTAATACCTCCAGGGTACTTTTTGCCGCCGGGTCCCGTTCAAAAACGGCATTGATTTCTTTTCTGATCCTGCTTAACACGGGCCGCACCCCCTTTATCCGCTGCCTGGTTTCGCTTGCCGGCAGCCATAAGTTTTTAATTTACTGCCCGGCCGGCGGGCTTGATTGCCGCAGAACCGCCCGCAACCTGGCAACGGTTCGTTCTTTGCCAATGACCGGAATAATCTGGTGTAGCTCGGGTCCATGGGTCCTGCCGGTAATGGCCACCCGCAGGGGTTGGAAAATAAATTTGCCTTTCAAGCCGGTTTGCTTGCCAATGGCTTTAATAATGCCCTTTACAGATTCTTCGGTTAACTCAGGGGCATCCGCAAACAACCGACAGGCAGCCTCCATCACCGCCGGCATTTGTTCCCAGGTTAAAACATCCCGAGCCTCCGCCTCGCTTACAATTACCTCATCCCGGAAGAAAATATCCACATGTTGGGTGATTTCCTGCATGTATGAAATATAGTTCCTGGCTATGGCTACCACTTGTTCCAACCAGGCTAATTTTTCAGCGTCCGGCGCTTCGTCCAGGTAACCTGCTTCCATCAGGTAAGGAACAGCCAGCCGGGTAAGCCTGTCCAAGGGACTCTGGCGAATATAATGGCCGTTAAGCCAGTTTAGTTTGTCTATATCGAAGACCGCCGGATTTTTGGCTACCCGGTCCAAAGAAAATTGCTCAACAATTTCAGGCAGGCTGAGAATTTCCTGTTCGCCGCCCGGTGACCAGCCCAGCAACGCCAAAAAGTTCACCAGCGCTTCCGGCAAATAGCCTAACTTCTGGTATTGTTCAATGGCGGTAGCTCCATGGCGTTTGCTCATTTTAGCACGATCTTTGCCAAGAATTAAAGAAATATGGGCAAACTCCGGCTGGGGCCAGCCAAGGGCCTCATATAATAAAATTTGTCTGGGGGTGTTGGAAAGATGTTCCTCCGCCCGGATTACATGGGTGATGTTCATATCATGGTCGTCAACTACCACAGCAAAGTTATAGGTGGGAATATTGTCTGATTTCATGATAATGAAATCACCAATGCCGTTGCTTTCAAACTCAACCTGCCCCCGCACACGGTCTTGAATGATAATAATACGGTTCTCGGGAACCCTGAAACGCAGTACCGGCTTTCTTCCCTCCGCTGCCAGCTTGGCTTTTGCTTCCTCACTGAGATGCCGGCAACGTCCCAAATAACGGGGCAACTCGCCCCGGGCCAGCAGTTCCTCCCGCTCAGCGGCTAATTCTTCTTCGGTACAGTAACAATAGTAGGCCTGACCCTTAGCTAAGAGCTGCGCCGCCAGTTGCCGGTAAACGGATAAACGTTCGGTTTGGCGGTACGGGCCATTAGGTCCTCCTGTCTGAATACCTTCGTCCCAATCAATCCCTAACCAGTGCAGCGCATTTAAGATGTTCTCTTCTGATTCTCTGGAGGATCTTTCCAAATCGGTATCTTCTATACGGACAATAAACCGTCCGCCGTGATGACGGGCAAACAGCCAGTTAAACAACGCCGATCTGGCTCCCCCGATATGTAAAGGCCCCGTAGGACTGGGGGCAAAACGAACCCTGACTGACAAAAAATTTCCTCCTCCATATAGAATTTTGTTAAACCTCTCAGATGGATATTATACCATTTTTGTCTAAAGACACACAACTTTTTGCGTCCTTAGGACATTTTGTCTTTTGGCATGCTATTAAACTGTCGTGGTTTGTCTTTAATAAAATATGGTTGTGAAATTTCTCTCAATACTTGCAGGGAAAAAGACCGGCTGCAGAGAATTTGTTTATATTATTCAGGCTGTTGTGAAACATCTTAGTTGCGGCTGAACAGCATCCTGGCTATTTCTGTTTTCTTTAGGAGGGACATGGCCAATGGCGAACTTGAAAATGGCCGATTTAATCGATGAGTACAATGAAATAAAGGGAGTTATCAGTTTCCGGCCGGACTATAAGCAATTGCTGGATAAAAACTTGGCTCAGGTGATTTTCTGCGATAAAAAGATTGGCAAATCACGCTTTACCCTGATACGCAATGCAGACTTTGAGATTGTTTTCACCCGCCAGATAGGTAATCAAATATATCAATCCCGTTTGGACCTTAACTCTTTTCATCCCCCCACCGGCAACGGGTTAATCTTAAGCTGGGGACCGGATTATTGTGAAATCCGGTGGGATTTCAACCCGGATTGTTGTCAATTGGCATGATCACCTTCTGCAAGCAAGGGGCCGTGCGAAAATCATTTTCCTGTTTTACAACCCCACTATGGCAATATGAAGCCAAAACATCCCGTGCCATTTTTATTGTGCAACGGGATGTTTTTTATGTGCTTCGGGGCTTATGCATCAGCAACTTTTTAAAGCGCCTCTTGACGCCGTCTTATTTGTTTTGGACCTTGGCCCAGGAGTCCTTCAGTGACACAATACGGTTAAAGACCAGGGAACCGCCGGTAGTATCGGGGTCTACACAGAAATAGCCCTGTCTTAAAAATTGGTAGCGGCTGCCCGGGGCTGCGCCGGCCAGGCTGGGCTCCACCAGGGAAGAAAGAACTACCAGCGAATCCGGGTTGAGATTTTGTTTGAAATCGGTATCTTTGTCTTCCTCTGGGTTAGCTTTGATAAACAGATGGTCGTACAGGCGCACCTCCGCATTGACGGCGTGTTCTGCACTGACCCAGTGCAGGGTTCCTTTTACTTTACGGGTATCGGTTGCCATACCGCTCTTGGTAGCCGGATCATAAGTGCAACGAAGCTCGATAATTTCGCCCGTTCGCTCGTCCTTAATAACCCGTTCGCATTTTATGATATAAGCATGTTTTAATCTTACTTCCCGGCCGGGAGCTAAACGGAAGAATTTTTTAGGCGGTTCTTCCATAAAATCTTCCTGCTCGATATATATTACCCGGGAAAAGGGAATTTTTCTGGCACCCAGTTCAGGATTTTCCTGGTTGTAAGGCGCATCCAGCCATTCGGTCCGGCCCTCCGGATAGTTTTCAAGCACCACTTTTAGGGGGCGCAGCACCGCCATAACCCGGGGCGCCTTGAAGTTTAAATCTTCTCTGATGCAGTGTTCCAATAAAGCAATATCCACCATGCTAACGGCTTTAGCTACCCCGATGCGTTCACAGAAATCCCTGATCGCCTCGGGTGTGTAACCGCGACGGCGCAAACCTGATATGGTAGGCATCCTGGGGTCGTCCCACCCCCGCACATAGCCTTCTTCAACCAGCTGTCGCAGCTTCCGCTTGCTCATAACTGTGTGACTGAGGTTAAGACGGGCGAACTCAATTTGCCGCGGGCGAGATGGAAAATTCCCTTTAACGTTTTCAATTACCCAATCATACAGGGGGCGGTGATCCTCAAATTCGCATGTGCAGATAGAATGAGTAATGCCTTCGATGGCATCCGACAGGGGATGGGCATAGTCATACATGGGATAGATACACCACTTGTCCCCGGTGCGGTGGTGGGTTGTTTTTTGAATCCGGTATAAAACAGGATCCCGCAGGTTTAAATTGGGGGAGGCCATATCAATTTTGGCCCGCAATACCCGGGAACCGTCCGGAAATTCACCTTCCTTCATGCGTCGGAATAAATCCAGGTTTTCTTCCACCGAACGGTTACGGTAAGGACTGTCTTTGCCGGGTTCGGTTAAAGTACCCCGGTAAGCCCTGATCTCCTCCGCACTTAAATCATCTACGTAGGCTTTGCCGTCTTTAATCAGCCGGACGGCATATTCGTATAACCGGTCAAAGTAATCTGAAGCATAAAACAGCCGGTCATCCCAGTCATAACCAAGCCATTTAACATCCTCCTGAATGGATTCCACATATTCAAGGTCTTCTTTACTGGGGTTGGTATCATCAAAGCGCAGGTTGCACAAACCGCCATATTCCTGGGCAAGACCGAAGTTTAAGCAGATGGACTTGGCATGTCCGATGTGCAAATAACCGTTAGGTTCGGGCGGAAACCTGGTATGTACCTTACCCTGGTTTTTGCCTTCTTCTAAATCCTGGTTAATTATATCATGAATAAAGCTGGTCAACTTGGTGTTCATCTGCATGACTCCCTCACATTTTTATGAAGTTGTAAAACACGTCATAAAATGTCTATTTTTCCACAGATTGTCCAGAAATCCTCTTAATTATAAGCAAAAAACACTTTCTTTTTGCAATGTTAATATAATTTTTAACCCGCTGCCCTTTGCAGAGTACACACCGCATAAGCCGCAATGCCTTCGCCTCTTCCCGCAAAGCCTAACTGTTCGGTGGTGGTGGCTTTAACATTAACGGCTGCCGGCAGCAACCCCAAAACCCTGGCAATATTTTCCCGCATGGCTGGAATATGAGGGGCCAGCTTGGGCGCTTGGGCCACCACCACAGCATCCAGGTTGTTAATCTCATAGTTGGCTGCCGCCAGCTTAGCTTTGACTTCCGCCAGCAGCTTCAGACTGGCAATCCCTTTATAACGTGGATCACTGTCGGGAAAATGGACCCCGATATCCCCCATGGCAGCAGCACCCAAAAGAGCGTCCATAATCGCATGAACCAGTACGTCCGCATCCGAGTGCCCCAGCAGCCCCCGTTCGTAGGGAATCGTGACCCCTCCTAAAATTAACGGCCGCTCAGGCACCAGCTTGTGTACATCATACCCTATGCCAACTCGCACCTTATTCCCTCCTTCGCAAAAAAGCTTCTGCCAATACCAGGTCCTCCGGCGTGGTAATCTTGATATTTTCATAGCTGCCGGGCACCAGCTTGACCGGGTGGCCCAGGGCTTCCACCAAGGCACAATCGTCTGTAGCCAATTGTCCTGCCTCCCTGGCGGCCAAGTGAGCTTTGTTAATCAGTTCATAACGAAAAACCTGAGGTGTTTGCACTGCCCAGAGGGTTGAGCGGGGAGGTGTGTGCACCACCAAACCCTGCTCATTAACAACCTTAACCGTATCTTTTACTGGTACCGCCAAAGCGGCAGCGCCATTTTCCGCTGCCGCCTGAACGGCCCGACTGATTTCCGCTGCCCGCACCAGCGGCCTGGCCCCGTCATGGATGACTACCAGTGCCGTATCGGCCGGCAATGCCATAAGTCCGTGATAAACAGAAGTTTGGCGGTGGTCGCCGCCGGGCACCACCGCCATAATTTTAGTAAATCCACGTCCTTGCACCATACTCCGGCACAAAGCCTCTTCACCGGGCGCCACCACCAGGACCATGCCCGATATATCAGGACAGGTTTCTAAAACTTCCAGAGTATGCAATAACACCGGTTTATCAATTAAATTTAAATATTGTTTTTTTACGTTAGTTCCCATGCGGCTGCCGACACCGGCAGCGGGAACCACTGCCATAACCTTACCCAATTGCATTCACTCCACTTACAACATGGCCGGCCGCCTCCGGTCGCTTATCGGGGTTTTTCGGTTTGGCAAAAATCATCCGGCCGGCAGCCGTTTGCAGCACACTGGTCACCAGCACGCTGATGGTCTGGCCGATATAACGCTTGCCACCGTCCACCACAATCATGGTGCCGTCATCCAGGTAAGCAACCCCCTGCCCCATCTCTTTACCATCCTTCACCACTGTAACCGTCATCTCTTCTCCGGGCAGCACCACCGGTTTAATGGCATTGGCCAATTCATTAATGTTAAGCACCTTTACACCCTGCAACTCGGCAACTTTATTTAAGTTGTAATCATTGGTAATAATTTTGGCGCCCAGCTTTTGGCCCAGTTTGACCAGTTTGGCATCCACTTCCGGTATATCGTCCAAGCCTTTGGTATTTTCATAGATCTGGACTTTAATATCGGCGGATTTTTTCATGGCATTAAGTATATCTAAACCGCGGCGGCCCCTGTTTCTTTTTAACAGGTCAGCCGAATCGGCTATATGCCTTAACTCGTCCACCACAAAAACCGGTACCAGCAAAACACCTTCAATAAAGCCGCTCTGACAAAGCTCTGCAATGCGCCCGTCAATAATCACACTGGTATCAAGAAGTTTAATCTGACTCCCTTTGCTTTCAGACTTAGCAATTTTTTCTTTGCCAAAGCGAGGCAAGCTGGAAAACAAGGAAATAATTTCTTCTCTTTTCTTAACCGCCACCGACAGGCCAAGGTAGCCCAGCAGAAAAGTGCTGACCAACCAGAGGACCTTTCCCACAGGCCCCATGGTAGATAATATCGACCCCAGCAAATTGGCTATGATAAGACCGATAATGAGTCCGAGGGAACCCATAATTAAATCTTGGGTAGGTGTCCTGGCCATGTATTGATCAACAACCGCTGTTAAGGAAAGTCCGCCTCTAATAATCCAGGGCGCGCCAATCAACCCTGCCAGCACTCCCAACAGCGCTCCCAGGGCAATTACCCCCAGTTCCAATTGAGGCAGCGTTGCCGGTACGGTGACCAGTTTATTAGAAACCAGGTAAAGACCTGCCCAAAATCCCATACTGCCAAATAATAAAATTATAAGACCATAAATCGTCTTGCGAATCATGGTTGTCACCTCCTCCCGCTGGGAAAAATTGTTTTTTTACCTGTTGTAATTATATGTTAACTATTTTTTTCGTTCAATAACAAAAAAGGGCGAATTTTGCAGCACCCGTACAAATATCGTTTATTAAACTAACCGGAGCACAGCCTGAATCAGGCAAACATGCCGTCAATCAGAGAGCGGGCTTTGTCCTCCTCCAGTTCAGCCGCTAAAACCAGTTCGCTGATAAGAATTTGCCTGGCATTTTCCAGCATTTTTCTTTCTCCGGAGGAAAGGCCCTTTTCCTTGTCCCTGGTAAGCAAGTTGCGAACCACTTCAGCCACTTCATAAATGTCGCCGCTTTTAATTTTTTCCATATTAGCACGGTAGCGCCGGTTCCAGTTGGCAGACATAACAGAGGTTTTCCCTTTAAGCACCCGCATTACAGTGGGAACTTCTTCCCTGTTAATAATACCTCTTAAGCCAATCTCATTGCTGTTGTGAATGGGAATCATCACCTTCATGTCACCAATGGGAAGTCGCAAAATATAGTACTGGCGCTTTTCGCCCAGAACTTCTTTTTCTTCGATGGCCTCGATGACACCGGCACCGTGCATTGGGTAAACAACTTTGTCGCCAATCTTGAACAAGGCCAATCCCTCCCAAGTTATGTTATAAGCATTATAGCACAAAGATCCTCCACTGTCAAAAATCATATATTTTAGCATAGGGCACTTAACGTGTCAATAACCATTTTGTGACATAATGGTCCGTTTGACAAAGCCCCCTGGAGATGGCTATAATTGCTGTAACGGAGATTAAAAGGAGTGGTCCGGCAGATGAAAGATTTGCTTTGCGATCAGTTTCAAAATACGGTTTCTGAAATGCTGCTTTGTCACAGAAGCATTTTAGAGATACTGGCCAAATTGCAGGAATCCGGCGCCCGGGTCCAGCGCTCGGTTGTCCATTCCGTAACGTCCTGCGGCTGCCAAAAAATTATGGCCGATAAAAGGCCTTTACCGGAAAACGCCACCCTGGTGGATCTCAAGAATCTCCTGGATTCCCATCTTTCCGGCAGCCTGTGCGATGACTGTCGGGACATTATCGAAAACGAAATTGGTCGCTCGTTGTTTTATCTGGCGGCGTTATGCAATTTGCTTGACTTGAATCTGTACGATATTTTTCTTAAGGAACATAAGCAGTTGCAAATTTTAAGAGAATATAATATGGTTTAAATAATGTATTTACCAACACCCAGAGGCGTGGCTGTTAAGTTGCCACGCCTTTATTTATAGTTTTTATAACGATCCTGCAACAGCATTTCGCCGTACCTGGTAAGCCCTTCTTTGATGGATCTGGCCCGTACTTCGCCGATTCCTTCTACCTCATCCAACTCCTCAATAGAGGCACTTAAAATGGTTCGTAAATATTTAAAGGTATCCACCAGGTTTTCAATTACCGGCAGAGGCAGTCTGGGAATTTTCCGCAGAACCCGGAAGCCCCTGGGAGATACACTTTGATCCAGAATGCTGGCACTTCCCGGATATCCCAGGGCCCTGGCAATCAGCACCAGATCCAGCAGGTCTTCGGCGGGCCAGCTGCCGATCACCCGCAAAATGCTTTCCGGTGTTTTTTCCCCCAACGTGGCGGCATAATCCTGAATAATTAATAAACCCTCTTCCTCTACATTAGCCACCAGCTCCTCCATTTGCATGGCGATCAGGCGACCTTCCGTACCAAGCTCACTGATATACCTTTCAATCTCTTTTTTTACCCGCAAAACCATCTCAATTCTTTGAATAGCACGGGTTACATCATACAGGGTGACCACTTCCTGCAGTTCCATCATGGATAATTCGTGAATCACCCGATCAGACACCGAGCGGTATTTCTCCAACGTCTGCACCGCCTGGTTAGCTTTAGCCAATATAACCCCAATGTCACGCAAAAAGTATTTGATGGCACCTTTATAAACAGTGATAACACCCCGGCGTTGGGAAATGGAGATCACCGGCACATCGCACTGTTTGGCCACCCGCTCGGCGGTACGGTGTCGAATACCGGTTTCACTGGATGGGATAATTAAATCGGGAATCAGCTGTGTATTGGCAGCAATAATTCTTTTGGCATCCTCGCTTAAGATAATGGCCCCATCCATTTTCGCCAGCTCATAAAGTCCCGCCGGTGTAAATTCGGCATTAATGGCAAAACCACCCTCCGCCAGCTCCATTACTTCCGGGCTGTCGCCCACCACAATTAATGCCCCGGTTTTAGCCCGCAAAATATTTTCCAGCCCCTCCCGCAAAGGGGTTCCGGGAGCCACCAGCCGTAACAGCTTTAGTAATTTGTCCTCCATTTTCTCGTCTTTTACCACTTTTACACCCCTTACCGCCCAATGGCGGTTTCCACTGCTGCCTGAAGCGATTGTACACCTATATAATCTATTATGCCCAGGGCGGCTGTTTGCTTGTCCAGGGGCGGCCCCAGACATCGTTTAAAACCTAGTTTACACGCTTCTTGCAGTCGCTTATCCATACCCGCCACGCTTCTGATTTCTCCGGTGAGCCCCACTTCGCCCAGCACCACCAGGTTTTCCTGCAACGGCTGCTCTTTAAAGCTGGACGCCACCGCCAAGGCAATGGCCAGATCGGCAGCCGGTTCATCCAACTTGACGCCGCCCACGGCACTGACATAGGCTTCATGGGCCGACAGCCGCAGCCCCACCCGGCGTTCTAAAACCGCCATGATGAGCGCCACCCGGTTATAATCTACCCCTGAGGTCATCCGCCTGGGAACACTAAAGCCGCTGGGGCAAACCAGCGCCTGAATTTCCACCAGCAGGGGGCGACTGCCCTCCAGGCTGGGTACCACAGCGGAACCTGCCACCGGCTGTTCCCGTTGGTTTAAAAATAACTCCGAAGGGTTGCTGACCTCTGCCAGCCCTGCCCCACGCATTTCAAAAATTCCCAACTCGTTGGTCGAACCGAAACGGTTTTTGACTGTCCGCAAAATGCGGTAGGTCTGATGCCGCTCCCCTTCAAAATACAGCACGGTATCCACCATATGTTCCAGCACCCGGGGACCCGCCAGGGTTCCTTCTTTTGTTACATGCCCCACCACAAACACCGGCAAACCTTTATTCTTTGCCACTCTCAACAGTATGCCGGTACATTCCCGCACCTGTGAAACACTGCCCGGTGCTGATGCAACATCCGGATGGTAAACAGTCTGGATGGAATCTAAAACAACTGCCATGGGAGCCACTTCCTCAATGGCCTTTTCCACCATGGCCATATTGGTTTCTGCCATCAGCAGCAAGTCGGGGTAGAGTGCACCGATCCTCTGGGCCCTCATCTTAATTTGCCGCACGGATTCTTCCCCCGACACATACAAAACCCTGCCGGCACTGCCGGCCATGGCAGATGCCGCCTGCAGCAGCAAAGTAGACTTGCCGATGCCCGGATCGCCGCCAACCAAAACAAGGGAGCCGGGAACCAAGCCGCCTCCCAGCACCCTGTTTAATTCCCCCAGCCCGGTAGAGTAGCGTTCCTCCTCGGCTGCCGCAACCTCAGTAACCGGCACCGGACCGCTGCCGGCAATACCCCGGGCCGTCTTTTGCGGCACCACGCCTGCTTCTTCCACCAGGGAATTCCACTCCCCGCACCCGGGGCAGCGGCCCAGCCACCTGGCAGTTTGATGGCCGCAACTCTGACAAGCGTAAGTCGTTTTATTGCGCAACCGATGAACCCCCACAGCAGTATTATCGTAATTTTTTATCAAATCTTTTGCAGTTTCTTTTCAATTTGACATTCGCTTTGACATTCGCTGCCCCTTATGTAAATTCCTGCCTGTTAAGAAAATAATCCGCCGGCGCCCGCACTCAGGCGGGCGCCGGCCCCAATGGTTGTTTGCGCTTATCAAGTGCTGTCAGCGGTCGCCAAGTGGCCGGCAGGGATAATAAACCGTCCCGACTTTGTTTTACAGCCTTTGCCTACAGTATGTGTAAGTTTTGCTTAGGCCTTTCGTACAGTAATTTCTTCATTCTGTACATCTACCAGCACTTTGTCACCCTTGTTAAAGGTTCCCTTAATCAGCTCTTCGGACAAACGATCCTCTACCCGGCGCTGGATTTCCCGGCGCAGCGGTCGGGCACCGTACTCTTCGCTGTAACCCAATGCTGCCAGTTTATCCTTAGCCGCTTCAGTAAAGGTAAGGAAAACTTCGTGTTCCGCCATACGCTCCGCTACTTCTTGCAGCATCAGGCTGACAATCTCCTTAATGTGCTCTCGGGTCAGGGAGTGGAAGACAATGATTTCGTCAATCCGGTTCAAAAATTCCGGCCGGAAGGTGCGTTTCAACGCTTCCTCCGAACGCTCTTTCATTTTTTCGTATTCAGCTTTGGCTTCATCAGTATTGGGGGCAAAGCCCACTCTGCCCACAGTTTTCAAACCGGATACGCCAACGTTGGAAGTCATAATGATAACGGCATTGCGAAAATCCACCAGACGGCCCCTGGTATCTGTCAGGCGCCCGTCCTCCAGCACCTGCAGCAAAATATTGAACACGTCCGGGTGAGCTTTTTCTATTTCATCCAACAATACCACTGAATAAGGTTTTCTTCTGACCGCTTCGGTCAACTGGCCCCCTTCATCATAGCCCACATAACCGGGAGGCGCTCCCACCAGGCGGGAAACCGCATGTTTTTCCATATACTCTGACATGTCAATTCTCACCATGGCTTCTTCGTCGCCAAACAGCGCTTCGGCCAGCGCCCTGGCCAGTTCCGTTTTTCCTACCCCGGTGGGGCCAAGGAAAATAAAGGATCCTACCGGCCGTTTGGGGTCTTTCAAACCCGCCCTGGCCCGTCGAACCGCACGGGCCACCGCTTTAACCGCTTCATTTTGCCCGACAACCCGCCGGTGCAACACTTCCTCCAGGTTTAACAGCCGTTCTGATTCTTCCTGGGCCAGCTTTTTCACCGGTACCCCTGTCCAGCTGGCGACTATATGGGCAATATCTTCTTCGCTTACCACTAAATTATCGCCGCTTTTTGATTGATGCCAGTTCTCCTTGGCTTGATTAAGCTCTGCCAGGATAGCATGTTCACGATCCCTTAACTCAGCGGCCTTTTCAAACTCCTGGTTATTAATGGCTGCTTCTTTTTCTTTGCGTATTTCTTCCAGCAACTTTTCTTTATCTTTTAAATCCGGCGGCATGGTCAGGGCTTTGATGCGCACCCGGGAAGCCGCTTCATCAATCAGGTCAATGGCTTTATCGGGCAAAAACCGGTCAGTAATGTAACGGTCGGATAATTTGGCGGCCGCCGTTAACGCCTCGTCAGTGATACGAACTTTATGATGCGCTTCGTATTTATCACGAATGCCTTTAAGTATTTCAACGGTTTCTTCCACTGTCGGCTCATCCACCTGAATAGGCTGGAACCGTCTTTCCAAAGCGGGGTCTTTTTCAATATATTTACGGTATTCATCCAGAGTGGTTGCGCCAATGGTTTGTATTTCCCCCCGGGCCAGGGCCGGCTTCAAAATGTTGGCTGCATCGATGGCTCCCTCGGCAGCCCCGGCGCCGATCAACGTGTGCAACTCATCAATAAATACAATAATATTGCCGGCTTGTTTAATTTCCTCCATGATTTTTTTCAGACGGTCTTCAAATTCGCCCCGGTACTTGGTGCCGGCCACCATGCCGGCCAGGTCGAGGGTAACAACCCGCCGGTTTAACAAAATTTCCGGCACATTACCGCTTACTATCCGCTGGGCCAATCCCTCCGCAATGGCTGTTTTGCCAACGCCCGGTTCGCCAATTAAAACAGGGTTATTCTTGGTGCGGCGGGAAAGCACCTGGATGACCCGTTCAATTTCTTTGCTTCTGCCTACCACCGGGTCTAATTTATCTTCGCCCGCCAGGCGGGTTAAATCCCGGCTGAACTGGTCCAGGCTCACTGTTTTGCAACCGCCGGCCGGGCAACCTTGGCCGTGACCGCCGGCGGATTGATGGCCGCCCGGTGTACCGCCCAGCATATTGGTAACCAGCTGGCGAACTCGCTCTAAATCCGCCCCTAAACCTGTCAAGACTTGGGCTGCCACTCCTTCCCCTTCCCGCAGCAGACCTAACAGCAGGTGTTCCGTGCCTACATAATTATGTCCCAGGCGTCGGGATTCCTCCACCGCCAGCTCCAATACACGTTTGGCCCGGGGCGTCGGCGGTATATCAGCCGGTACCGTCTGATTGCCCGTCTCCACCATTTGTTCAACCGCCGTTCTGACTTTGTCGGCACTTATATTTAACTGGGCCAGGACCTTAGCAGCAATGCCTTCGCCTTCCCGAATCAATCCCAGCAGGATGTGTTCGGTGCCGATATAAGGATACTTTAAGCGTCTTGCCTCTTCCTGGGCTAACACCAATACTTTTTGTGCTCTTTCGGTAAACCTCTGAAACATGCATATCCCTCCTATCCGGATGATATTGTATTAAGCCGTTCTCTGATTAAGGTTGCTCGACAAAGATCTCTTTGATACGGGTTTAACTCGGTTCCTTTTAATTTGTTTAAGAAGGCCGGCCTGGTCATTACGATCAGCTCCATAATTAAACCCGCCGGAATACCTGGTATGATGCCCATATCCACGCCCAGTCTTAAATCAGATAACAGGGTCATGGCATCGCCGGAAGTCATGGTTCGGGCATACTTCAGCAGGCCGTAGGCACGCCAAACCCGGTCTTCAATTTGGTGCTGCTGTTCCCGGTATAAAGCCCGCCGGGCCGCCCGCTCCTGGTTGGCCAGCTGCCTGGCCACCATAACCAGATTGTCGATAATTTCTTCCTCGGTTAGTCCCAGGGTGACCTGGTTAGATACCTGAAACAAATTGCCGGTAGCCTGGGTTCCTTCGCCGTACAAGCCCCGAACAGTCAAACCCAGTTTGGAAAGACTGTGCAGTACGGCATTTATTTGCTGGGTCACCACCAGCGCCGGCAGATGCAGCATTACGGAAGCACGCAAACCGGTACCCACATTGGTGGGGCAGGCTGTTAAATAACCTGTTTCTTCTGCAAAGGCAAAGTCCAGTGTCTGTTCCAAAGCGTCATCCACCGTATTGGCCATGTCCCAACATTCTTTAAGTTGCAAGCCCGGTAATAAACACTGGATTCTCAGGTGGTCTTCCTCATTGACCATGACACTGATAACTTCATCCGCCCTTAGGACCACCCCTCGCTTCTCTGCTTGCTCCAACAGATCAGGGCTGATCAGATGCTTCTCCACCAGTATTTGTCTTTCGGTAGGCGATAACTCAGTCATCCGGTACAATTCCAACTGGCCGACGGTTTCCTTTACTTCCTGGCGGTTGATGGCAGATTGCACCGCATACAGTACTTTATCGGCATTTTCGTGGCCCAGCAGGTGAGGAAAAGGAAACCCTGCCAGGTTTCTGGCCAGACGCACTCGGCTGCTGATAACAACATCGCTTTCCGGGCCGGAGGCATCCAGCCATTTGCTGTAAGGGTTATTGACGGTTTCTTTGAGTGACATCTTTCAGCACCCCCTTATTGCATTTGCTGTTCCAACTCTTTAATACGGTCACGCAGTCTGGCTGCCTTTTCAAATTCTTCTTGTTTAACGGCATCCTGGAGCTGGCTTTTAAGCATGCGAATCTCTTTTATCAGCAGGGCCTTGCCGCCTGTCCGCCGTGGTACCTTGCCGGTATGGGTAATGCTGCCGTGAATCCTTTTTAATAAAGGTTGCACCCGGTCGCCAAACTGGGTGTAACATTCACTGCAACCAAATAAACCGCTCTGAGCTACCTGACTTTCAGTGGCGCCGCATCTTTCGCACCGCACTCTGGTCATGGCATTGCCGGTAAGATTGGCGCCGGCAAAATGATGATTTATCAAGCCGGCTAAAAAGTCGTGCAAGTTTAATTGAGGGACAAACCCAAAACTCTCTGCCTGCATCTCGGCGGCGCAAACGGCACACAAATTCATTTGTTTTTTGGTATTATTTATGACCTGGGTAAAATGAACCTGGGCCGGTCTTTTCTGGCAACGATCACAAAGCATCCGGCAAACCTCCTTGTTTATTTTTCTCGCAAAACAGCCCCCAACATCGCCCTCAGAAGCTGGGCCCGCAATCTGTCACGCCAGGGCAAATCCAGCCGCAAAGTGTTACGATCCATAACGGCTTTGAAAATGCGGGCCTCCCTGGCTGTTATAAACTCTTCCTCGGCCAGCCGTTTAATAATTTTTTCCGCCTGGGCCTGATCAATTTCCTCTCCGACCAAACGATAAATTTGTACTGCAGGGTCACCCTGTTGATCCAAAGGAATTTTTACAATACGAATATACCCGCCACCCCCGCGGCGGCTTTCCACTACATAACCGTTGTCGGCAGTAAATCTGGTGGACAGGACATAATTGATTTGTGATGGCACACACCTGAACCGAGCTGCCAACTCATTGCGCTGCAGCTCTACATAACCGTAGGGACTGTCCTGCAGCAGCTTTTTTATATAATGTTCGATTAATTGAGATATGTTAGCCATACAACATCCTCCACCAAAACCATTATCTAAAACCGGCATAAGTTTAACCAAACCGTCAACAATTCTTGTCAGTTCCGGTCTTCCTGCGGCAAGCGGATGATAATCCGCTTCAACCTTGTTTTTTACAACTTGGCAGGCAGCCGGCTTGACTTTGCTTTACCTTAACATTATAGACAAATCATAAGTACATCAAACCTGTTGATTGGTTAGACCGACCGGCAACCGGCCGGGCATTATAAAATTTGGTAGGTTTTTCTATCTCTAGTTGCGCTTAAAATCGGCAATTAAACAGTATTTATTACCGGCCGTCCTTGCTGCACGTCAAGCTGCAGGGTATCGCCCGGCTTGACCTCATCTTTTACCATCAAGCGGCTCAGGGGCGTTTCAACCTGCTGTTGGATTAAGCGTTTTAAAGGTCTGGCGCCGTAGCTTGGTTCATAACCCTTTTGGGCCAGGTAGGTAACAGCCTTATCCGTCCAAAGCAAGTTTAACCGGGCGGTTTCTTGCAACCGTTGAGCCAGTCTGGTCAGCATTAAAACGGTAATTTGCTGCATGTGTTTGAGTTCCAGCCCATGAAAAACCACCGTTTCATCCACCCGATTGAGAAATTCAGGCCGAAAATGTTGCTGCAGTAAGCTCATTACCGCGGCTTTCATGCCGTCATAATCAGGGCTTCCCTGTTTCCGGCAAGCAAGAATTTCCTGACTGCCGATATTGGAAGTCATGATGATAACGGTATTTTTAAAGTTAACCGTACGTCCCTGGCCGTCGGTAAGCCGCCCGTCATCCAGAATCTGCAGCAGGAGGTTAAAGACATCCTGGTGGGCTTTTTCAATTTCGTCAAACAGAATTACCGCATAGGGTTTGCGGCGTACCGCTTCGGTTAACTGCCCCCCCTCTTCATACCCTACATAACCCGGCGGGGCCCCGATTAAGCGAGCCACTGTGTGCTTTTCCATGTATTCGGACATATCAAGCCGCATCAGGCTGCGTTCATCATCAAACAGCGCCTCGGCCAACGCCCTGGCCAGTTCGGTTTTACCCACACCGGTGGGACCCAGGAAGATAAAACTGCCAATGGGACGGTTGGGGTCTTTGATGCCGGCCCTGGCCCGCAGCACGGCGTCCGCCACCGCCTGTACAGCTTGATCCTGTCCGATAACACGACGGTGCAAAATTTTGTCCAGGTGAATAAGTTTTTCTTTTTCGCCTTCCAACAGTTTATTTAGGGGAATACCGGTCCAGCGGCTGACCACCCTGGCAATGTCTTCTTCATCCACCTCTTCCTTTAACAACATGTTGCTTTTTTGCTGACCGGCCAGTTTTTCCTCCTCTGCTTTCAGCCGGCGCTCCAGATCCGGCAGTTTACCGTATGTCAGCTCTGCCATGCGGTTTAAATCGTATTCCCGTTCCGCCCTTTCAATGGCTAATTTGGTGTCTTCGATTTCTTTTTTTAACTGCCGTACCCGCGCAATGGCCTGCTTTTCCATCTGCCATTGGGTATTCATAACAGCCGCTTCCGCCTTTAAATCCGCCAGCTGTTGTTGTAATTTTTGCAATCGCTCATGCGATATTGCATCCTTTTCTTTTTTTAAAGCGGCTTCCTCAATTTCCAGACGCATGATGCGCCTGGTGATGTCGTCAAGGGCGGTAGGCATGCTGTCTATTTCCGTACGTAACCTGGCAGCTGCCTCATCCATCAAATCAATGGCTTTATCCGGCAAAAACCGGTCGGAAATGTATCGATCCGATAGGGTAGCGGCGGCTACCAGCGCACTGTCTTTTATACGTACCCCGTGATGTACCTCATATCTTTCTTTTAAACCACGCAAAATTGAAACGGTATCTTCCACTGACGGCGGGTTTACCAGTACCGGTTGAAAACGCCTTTCCAGGGCAGCGTCCTTTTCTACATGCTTGCGGTATTCATCCAGGGTGGTAGCACCAATCGCCCTGAGCTCTCCCCGGGCCAGCATAGGTTTTAGCAAGTTGCCGGCATCCATGGCCCCTTCGGCAGCGCCTGCTCCCACCACCGTGTGCAGTTCATCGATAAACAGAATAATCCGGCCGTTTGATTTTTGCACTTCTTTTAATACCGCTTTGAGGCGTTCTTCAAATTCACCCCGGTATTTTGCACCGGCAATCAACGATCCCATATCCAGGGCAAAAATTTTCTTGTTTTTAAGTCCTTCCGGCACGTCGCCGGCCACCATGCGCCGGGCTAATCCTTCTACAACTGCTGTTTTCCCGACACCGGGCTCACCAATTAACACCGGATTATTTTTAGTGCGGCGGGATAAAATTTCAATGGTGCGTCGAATTTCATCATCCCTGCCAATTACCGGATCCAGCTTCCCTTCCTGGGCCAGCTTGGTTAAATCGCGACCATATTTTTCCAGAGCCTCATAAGTTTCTTCCGGATGCTCACTGGTGACCTGCTGGTTGCCCCGAATGGCCCGCAGCGATCCCAGCAGTCTTTCCCGGCTCACCCCTGACCGCCGCAAAACATCCTGCACATCAGTTTCTCCTTCCTCCAGCAGGGCCAGCAGCAGGTGTTCCACGCTGACAAACCGATCTTTCATCTCTTGTGCTTCTTGTTCTGCCTTCGGAAAAACCCTGAGCAAACCACTGCTCAAGCGCAGAGAGCCTTCATAACCGTGCACAGCCGGTATTTTCCTCAACAAGCCTTCGGTTTGGGCTTGCAGGATTGTTGTTGATACGCCGGCATGTTCCAAAAAACGGGGCGCCAAACCCCCTTCCTGGGTTAGTAAAGCCAATAACAGGTGTTTGCCGGTAATTTCTTGATGGTGCCGCTGAGCTGCTAAACTTTGGGCAGCAGCTACGGCCTCCCGTGACTTTTGCGTATAGCGGTTAAAATCCATCCCCTTACCCCGCACTTAACGGGGCCGGCACCTCCCTTCCCAAACAAGGTGTACATTATTTAATCAAGCATGTCGCCTTTATTCGTTGTATTCATAAAATGGCAAATAAATAATGACTTTTGTATTTGACCTTTCTTGACCATAATTATAAACACCGCACATGCCCTATTCAAAGATCAGTAAAGGTCAAAATTATTGTTTGCTGTTAATTTTCAGGTTAATACTTTTCATATATTTTATAATCTCCTTTTTTTGTAAAAAAACTCTGTTTCTTTTCGGTTAAGTTCGCTCATCAAGTGCTGTTGCCGGTGCTTCGACAAGTCGCCGACAGGAGATCATAAAACCGCCTCACTTTGTTTATAACCTTTGTCTACAGTTTGAAAGGCCAAATAAATACCCGGCTTACATGCCGGGTATTTATCTGGCCTTTGTTATTTTACATCGCAACCATAAAATCCGTCACCGAAAAACAGCAGGATTAAAACCAGGAACAGAATGAACGCCGGAAAAAACGGGTTGTAGCCGCATCCGCCGGTTCCTCCACCATAGCCGTAGCCCATTTGCATGCCTCCTTTTTACTGTTTTTTAGGGCTTTACCCTTTGGTAGCATTATATGGATACGGGCTAATGTCTGTTACTGCCACCCGGCATTTATTTTACAAAAAAACCTTTGCATTTAGGTTGTACGGTAGGTAGGTAAGAAACAAACCCCGCCTAAAAACAAAAAACAAAATGCATTTGCAATAATACCCGCAGCTGATAATCTGCCATTCAACCCGGATATTCTTCCAAATGCATTTTGTTTAAGCAAAACCTGGTGCATATAAAAATGCAAAT
>NZ_CAOS01000006.1 GCF_000315365.1 Desulforamulus hydrothermalis Lam5 = DSM 18033 | reverse complement strand
GGCAAGAAGATGATGTGTATAGTAGAAGACGACAGCTCACAGCAGCTATCGTGGATATATGCCAGAAAATAATGAAATAAGTATAAAATAATTAGGTAAACTGATTTTGGATCAAGGAGGCACTCACCAGTTATGTGTAGAGAGGTGGAGGTGAGTAATATTAAGACGGTATTTTACTATCCCTTATGAAGTCATAAGCAAGGGTATTTAGTAATAACGTAAGAAATGAAGCATGATCACCAACAGGCGAGAGTATATGGTATATAAAATGAAAATCACCACAATAAGATAGAGGTAGTTATTTTTATAAAAAAATAAATGAGAAAATAAGAGGCAGAAGAATGAGAAAGAAGAGAAAGATGGAGAAAAAATTGAAGAGAAATATAATAGTGGAAAGTCAAAAACTAGTGGGAATTAAAAAAAAGAAGAAATAAGGTGAATATTTAGAAAAAGAGGAAAGAGAAAGGAAAGTGAGACTGAATAAAATAAAGAGAAATTTTATTAAGTGTGAGAAATGATGCGATGAAAAAGAGTTACCTATTCTATCACAACAGAAACGATCGCTAGAAATAGAAAAAAGGTGGAGGATAGATAATAGCAGAGACAGTAGAGTATAGAGGAATGGAAAAAATAATATTAAGTATGGTGATGTGACAAGTTATATATATTAATGATATACTCTAATTCCTATAAATAGTTTCCACGGCGAGGTATCGTTTTTATACCCCCACATGTGTATCATATAATAGGGGGGGTTTGGTCACCCTTAGTGATTGGTAAAATATCCAACGGAGCGAAGAGTGGTGTCTCAAAGATAAATTGTTAAAGCCCTAATTAAAAGCATCGGAGGGGGGGTGAACATATGTGAGGAAAAAAATAGGGGACTCTAATTATTTACGAAAGTGGGATAAGTTTATGATCAAGTGTCCCATATTTCAATTGGAGGGTGGGGTGGCGATACCATTTTTTGTATCAGTTATTGTTCCAACGGAAGCGCTGGGTTTCTAAGTCCGGACGGGATAAGTGCTGAAAGCATCTAAGCACGAAGCCCCCTTCAAGATGAGGTTTCCCACNGNCAACNGGTATGTTGGCCACGCGTCGACTAGTCAGGGGGGGGGGGGTGTAAGCACAGCAATGTGTTGAGCCGACCGGTACTAATAGATCGAGGTCTTGACCTAAGAGAGCGATGCAAGGCTGTTTAGTTTTGAGGGAGCGATAGGCTTCTGAGTTAAGAAAATAAGTTTCGGGTGGCGATACCGGAGGGGGTACACCTGTTCCCATCCCGAACACAGCAGTTAAGCCCTCCAGGGCCGATGGTACTTGGGGCTCACGCCCCTGGGAGAGTAGGTCGCCGCCAGAGTAAGTTTATATATTTAGAAAGTGATCTCCAAAGCCACACTTGGGAGATCACTTTTTTGTTGCCCAAAACGGCGCAAGCCGCAGTTGCCGCAAGCTGGGGGTATAGATCGTAAAATAGAATTGACCCCTGATCGTAAAATAAAACTGACCCACCATATGATAAAATATCCCCCCGAAAGGGGGATGCAAAAGAGGTGGTCAGTATGTACAAATGGCAACGTATCAAAGCTCTGCATGCCCAGGGGGTTAGCATCAGGAAAAGTTGAACGTCCGTTATATTATGTTCGGGAACAACTGATGCGTGGCTTGGAAGAAGAAAAAGCACGCCTTTTGAAAATACCTTATATCGAACCGGCTTTATTACAATTTAAGGAACCCAGGAGGGTAAGTAATGATGGCTATATTTCCTATGAGGGTAATCTTTATCCCGTCCCCATGCGCTACTGCACAAAAAGGGTGTGGACAGAGATTATCTATGGACGTCGAATGAAAATATATGAAGAGGCCGGAAAACTGCTGAGCTAGTTTGATCTTTACCTGCGGAAACAATATGGATTAGATGTATATCTATACATATTTCTTCGTCTACCTACAAATTATGGGGTAAAACAGAAATTTATTTTACGGATTCAGGGATTATTTTTTTTGTTATTCGACATATATTTAGCTTTTTAGATTTAATGATTTGCTAAAATATTAAAAAAGCTAAGTGACAGTAGTTTATTAAACAAATTTTAAGGCATTTGGTTTGATAAAAATGTCGGCATAGATTTATAAACAAATAACACCAGAAATAAAATTACAAAAAAGTACTGGACGGTGTAAAAAATGCATTTGTATGTCGCATTAACCTCACAAGAAAAACTTGAATTGCCGATACATTATAACCATCTGCTCCAAGCAGCAGTATATAAGGCCATTGAACCAGCGCTGGCTGTTTTTCTGCACGACAAAGGCTACGAAGGCGGTGGTCGGAGGTTCAAGTTATTTGCCTTTTCCAGGTTAAATGGTAGGTTCGACATAATAAAAGAAAAAAACACCCTCAGGTTTACCCGAAACATCGGTCTGACAGTTTCCTCCCCGGCGGTGGATTTTTGCCAGTCCATCGCCAACGGACTGTTGACCGGAGGACAATTAAGGCTTGGGGTGTACCGGCTTGAAGTAAAGGCCGTTTCAGTCCAGCAGTATACGGTACCGGGAAGGAGGGTAGTCTTAAAAACCATATCTCCAGTTGTGGCATACAGCACATTTACCCGGCCTGACGGACGAAAATACACCTGCTACTTTCAGCCGGGGGACCCCGACTGCGATCAACTGATTGAAAACAACCTACGGAAAAAATACCTGGCATTTTACAATCAGGAAGCCCCGCCCGGCCCGGTGCGGGTAAAACCAATGGGCCAGTTGAAACTGAATATTGTTAATTATAAAGGAACGATCATCAAAGGTTATTCCGGCAGGATAGAACTGACTGGACCGCAAGAACTGCTGCAGATGGCGGTGGATGCAGGGATGGGGAATAAGAACAGCCAAGGATTTGGCTGTGTGGAGGTGGTAGGGGGTGGTAGAGGAGAAAAACACCGTTAAACGGTGTTTTTCTCCAATCCTTGAAGGTAGGAAGTGAATTTATCAGCAATCAACGATTATGAAAGGAGGCATCTATGCAAGAAGCCACGTACGAATATACTTTTTCGATGCGCCACCACTGGTGGTTTGACGCGGGGTTGGTAGGACTGTATTATATTGCAACTAAAGTGAAGGACAGGAACCCAATATATGGTTCCATTAAGTGTTTGGCAGATGCTCAGGGGATAACTTTTCATGCACCATCGAAAGAAATATTAAAAGAGTTCTTAGATTGCTGTTATGGCGAATTGGCAGACAGGTATTGGAATGTATCAACAAAAAAGCAGCGAGAAGCTAATGAATTGGTTATCTACTACAAGGAAACAGACAATTTAGATATGATACCTCGACGAAATCCGACACCGATTCCCGGCCTATTTACCAAAGGAAGCAGTTTCCGAGCGGATGCACAAGAGTATGATAAGCTTTCAGCAGACATGCAAAAGAGAGTCGATGCATTTCTGAAGGAACATCGCAAAACTCTTTGGGGGAATAAAAACCGACTGCTGTACGAACCACCAGTGTGTCATCCGCAAATTGCGTTGTTTCCTGCTAGAGGGAAGAAAAATATTTGTTGTATATGTGGGCAGGAAAGTGTTTGTAGTGATGTTGCCCAGCCTTCGTTTCTTTTATTTGCAAGTCCTACGGCAACTCTTTCTTTCAACTCCGAGGGGAAAAAGCCGGATAAAATTTGTTGGGAGTGCCAGTTTTTAAGCAAGTTTGCCGTGGAATCAGCCCATTATAAGTCTGTGGATGACAATCTTTACATTCTTCAAATGGTAGCCTTGCATGCTAAAAAATTAATTGACTCCCATGCTGTTCTTGGAAGTCAATCAGCAGTGCGTCAACTGGATACGGATAATTATCTTTCCAATATTGGAACACAAAAAGTTGATAATCGGCTACTGTACTATGCACGGTTGCCATATGAACTTTTATGGGCTTTTTTTCATGACACGTACGGTTTGTTGCGGGTTGAGGCTGAAACTCGTGCCAAATCGATGGATGAATTGACCATGTTTTGCACTAAACCGTTTATTGAAACTCCATTGCAACTAATTTTGCTTATGGTTTCTTCAAAGGGACAAACTTTTATGCTTAAAGAAATCATTGCTTACACAGAAACTGCATATATATTTCGCTTATTGCATTCGTTCCGGGAAGAGTTTTCTGCAGATCATAAATTTTTGTATAAAGTTTTTCAGGATTTATATCTTCCAGTGAAGAAGGACAAGCCTTTTGATTTAAACAATTACCTTTGGCGTAACCGCATCTTGCAGAGGGTGCTTCAAAAGAAATCTATTTTGCAGGATGTAGAACAACTGGCCTTTCGCAAATCACTACAACAATCATTTCCGTATATCGGCAATTTATTGGAGTTTACCCGGTATTATCAATTTATTATTAAGGAGGGAATGGGCATGACAAAGGAGCAGGTAGAAGTTGCAGTTAATTTGGGCAGGCAAATTGTTTTTTCGGCCAGAGAAGCGGCAAAGGGTGTTTCGGACAGTAACTTCGACAGGGTAAAAGGTGATTTGTTCGCCCTGCGGAAAACTCGGACGGTGACGGATTTCTTGGAACAGTTGAACCGCATCCAATTCCGTTACAATATTACAATATCCAACCAAATTTTGGGAGGTATTCTTGAGGAACCTGGTGTGTCGTTTGCAGATTTCAAATCATACTGTTTGCTGGCAGCATTGAATGCGTATAACAATTTCAAGCGTCCTAAAGATATAAAATAGTTAGTGAAATAATAAGGAGAGTTGTAAAATAAATTGAGTGAAAAGGAGAGAAGAAAATGCAAGCCAAATGCTTGACCATTACTTATTTGACGAAAGCGTCCTACGCTTCACTGAACGGTTCAGACAAAGAAGCCGATAATATTTCCAGTATCAAGAAAATTCAAATGGCTGATGGGAGTGAATATCCTTATAAGTCGTCTCAGGCTATCCGTCGAGATTTGCGAGAACAACTGGCGGTTTTGGGAGAAACCTTGTCTGAGGCAGAAACAGCAAAACAAACGAAAGGTGCGGCTACTACCCAAGGTAAGCCTCAAGAATTTATTGATGATGATCTATTTGGATTTATGCTCGCCGATAAGGAGACTGTCAAACGGACAAGCCCGGTACGGGTGTCACCCTTGATTGCTCTTGAGCCGTACCGGGGTGAACTGGACTTTGCGACCAACTACATGGGTGTGAAGGCCGGAGGGACACCGAATATTTTTGAGAGTGAAATCCATTCAGGCTTCTATCGCGGGACAATCCTCATTGAGCTTGACCGGGTGGGTGTGGCCGATGCCCCAACATATAAGTTAGAATTAGAAAACGCTGAAAAAAAGCGGCGTGTAGCAGTATTGCTGGATGCTATCCAAAACCTGTGGGGCGTGGGGCGGCAAAGCCGCTTTTTGGCAGACATTTCGCCCAAGTTTATATGCGCGGCACTGTTGACGGTGAAAAACCCGATTTTCCTGGAGTGTTTGAAGGTGAATAGGGATGGGCTGGTGGAATTTTCGCTTATCGAATCCACAATCAAAGATTTTTCAGCCGTGATCAAGGATTCGGTTTTGGGAGAACGCAAGGGATTTTTCGCCCAGGATACTGTCCAAGCGCTGCCAATGGGTGAGGCATTTGCAAAGATGAAGTCCTGGTTGGATGATGTTTACAAATAATCAAAGGAGGCTAGGTGATGTACGGCTTTTCCGTTGTACTTTCTGCAGAAACAGCCTCTTTTCGTGACCCTGGAGGGCAACTTTATCATGCAACACTACCGCTGCCGCCGGTTTCAACGATTGTCGGGATTGCAGGAGCGGCACTGGGGCTTCCTTTTCAACAATCCTGGGAGTTTTTTCAAGCAAACAATGTAAATCTAGGAGTTAAAGATATCACCCGCAGTTGGCGTGGTACGTTACCAGGTAAGGGGCTGGACCTTTGGAAGTATCAAAAGATCGTTACTAATGAGGTCCGAAGTGACATTTTAAAGCGTGAATTTTTATTCCGTCCGGTTTACCGGTTGTTTTATAGTTGTAAAGATAGGGAAACTTTAGAGCACCTGCGGCAGGCGTTTATATCACCAGCATGGGCATTGTCTTTGGGGACCAGTGATGATATTGCACGTTTGGAGGAGGTTTCCCAGACTGAGACTATCGAGGAAGTTAGCGGAGGCTCTGTAGAACTGAGTCTCAGCTTGATACCGGGAGATCAATCGGATAATTACTCTTTTGATTGGGAAGTCATCAGAACTACTCCCATACGTACATCCTTGGAACTGCCAATGGTTAAACAGTTGCCTGTGTCATTTGTTTTCGGCCCCAATGGGGAGCGCAAAGGATGCAAATTTAGGCCTTTTACCTTTCTTTCAGGAATCCAGCGTTTAAAGAAACCTTGTCCAGCATATTCCTTTGGTATAGATATTGTACCGCTTATTTCCATTGCGTAAGGTGATGTCTATGATACAGGAGTATGCGAAACCCTGTGCAGGGGAGAGGGGAACATATACTTATCATGTCAGTGAGTGTTACCGGCTTTGGGAGGAAATCTTCCAAAGCCGGGCGGTAGCGCTTGCTTGCTTCTGCAATTCAATCAACATATCTCTTAAAGAATTTCAAGAAAAGTCGAAAAAAGCTGTGCTGTTCCACGATGCCGGAAAGTTGTTGCCAACATTTCAACAACAAATGCAGCGGTTGGTAGAAAAGCAAGCACCTGATCCGGCTTTGCATTTTCGGCATGAACTGGCATCAGCATTACTTTTGTTTGCAATGGAATGGAAAACATTGAAAAATAATGAGACGCTCATTCCTTACGAAATACTGGCAGTTTTAGGTCATCATAAACCTTTACAACCGGATTGGCAGAGTTTTGAACGGGAAAAAATCTGCCAAGAATCACCCGGGTTGGACGAGAAGGCAATTCAACGTATAGTGCAGGTTGCAGAAACATACGGTTTATGCTGTGATTTGGATATAACCGCTACAGTAAAAAGATTCACATTTGCGAAATGGCCAACATTATTATTGGAGAACGGTCTTGGCGAAAGGCTCCAGCCAACGACGTTAGGTAATATTCCTGCTTCAGAGCGCCGAAAATTGCGGCTTGCTTATGCTTTGACAAAGGGTTTGTTGATGACCTGTGATTGGTTGGCATCAGCGAAAAGCGAGGATCAGCTACCCATTAATCACAAAATGACGAGTGCTGTTTTACGTAAAAAACTAAAAGAAAAAGTGGAGCAGGAAGGGCGAAAATATGAAAAACGTCCTTTTCATAGGGCGTGCGAAGAGGTTCAGGGAAATATATTAGCTATCGCGCCTACTGGAGCAGGTAAAACTGAGGCGGCTCTGTTATGGGCAACTAACGGAGAACCTTCGAAAATTATTTTCTTGATGCCTACAATGGTTACGTCTAACAGCTTGTATGAGCGTATGTGTAAACATTATTTTGAGGAAAAGGAATGTGGTCTTATCCATTCGGGTGCAGATACCTATTTTGCTCAACAAGATAAGTTTGATCAGGATAATACTGTGAATGATTTTCGATTGGCCTTATACCAGTTTCGGGCTTTTATGCCTCCGGTAATGGTGGCAACAGTGGATCAGATGCTGACAAGCGGGTTTAATATCGGATCATGGTGCCAAAAAGAATGGGCGTTGGTAGGCAGCCGGGTGATTTTTGACGAGATTCATGCGTATCAATCTTATACTTTAGGGCTTATTACCGCAGCTATTGAAAAAATCAAATTACTGGGTGGTACGGTATGCCTAATGAGTGCTACGATGCCGGCTTTTTTGCGTGAGCATTTTCAAAGTCTTCTAGAAGTGTCAGCGCCCATTGTGGCGGAAGAATTGATGCAGCGACAAAAATGTCATTGGAAATATAGAGAAACACCGATAAACGAAATGGCCGGAGAGATAGAGGATTATCTGCGACAGGGGAAAAAAGTGGCGCTTATTTTTAATACTGTTCGTGCGGCACAGGAAGCATATCGTGAGTGGAGAAAAATCTTGGGTAAGGAACGTGTTCTTTGTTATCACAGCCAATTTATAATGAGGGATCGACAAGATAAAGAAACGGCTTTATTAATGAAAGATGAGAAGGGACGTCCTAACAATTATGACTTGGTGATTACTACTCAGGTCATTGAGGTTTCGCTGGATATCAGTTTTGATGTGATGTACAGTGAGTGTGCACCGTTGGACAGCCTGATCCAACGGGCAGGACGGTGTAACCGTTATAATGCCGATGGAGATTATTATTTTATTGTATTTCCGGCCTCGGAAATAGCGGTAAAATATGTTTACAAAGGCGCCAAAGCAGTGCTGGAAAAAACCGCCCAGATTGTTCGACAGAACCAAAAGCGGCTTAGTGAAGATGAACTGGGGCAGATGCTGGAATATGTTTATGACGGGTATAAGTTAGGTGCTGACAATACGGAATATCAGGAAGGATATCGCTTATATGATGAAATAGCAACGTCAATAGACTCCAAAGGGTTTATTTTTGATTTATCAATAAGTGAAGAGACGGTTACCCGCAAATTTGAGGATTATTTGAAAGTGAATATAATTCCCCAGATATTCTATGGAGAAGTGGAAAAGCTCTGGGCAGAAAGGAAGTATTATTTATTGCGGCTGTATGAAGTGCCAATCAGTGAATATCGTCGGCGAAAGCTTAAATCGGTGGATAATCCGATGCAGCTTCCTATATACGAAGCGCCTTATACACAAGAAGAAGGAGTTCTTGATTCAGAGGATGATTTTCCTACAAGGCTGCTTTGACAGAAAGAAAGCATGGCTAATCATGCTTATCTGGTGGCGGTGGACGTATGGCCTCGCCAGGGAAACTTTAATTTGCCGCCGGTCTTGATCCTCAGGAACCAGTGATTTGTTTGAAGGATGCTGGAGGAATCAAAAAAGTCTGACAATATCCATAAATAGTTAGTACGCTTGATTGGTTGTTCTGATCAGATTGTAGTATGGGGAAGGTGATAGACCGTGTCAGAAAGGGGTCTTGATGTAAGCGGCACGCTGGTTTGGTACTACTATATCTGCCCGCGCGAGGTATGGCTCATCAGTCATCAAATCAACCCCGACCAGGATAACGACAATGTGTCTCTGGGGCGGTATATAGGAGAAAACACTTATTTACGGGAGAAAAAGGAAATCAGTGTCGGTAATAGTAAAATTGATGTTTTTCACACTGAAGACGGAAAAATGGTAATAGGCGAAGTAAAGAAGAGCTCCAAATATAAGGAAAGCGCTCGAATGCAACTAGCCTTTTATTTAAGTGAGCTGAAAAAAAGGGGCATTATAGCGCGCGGCGAACTAAGATTTCCCAAGGAGAAAGTCAGGGAAGAAGTCATTTTAGATGAACGAACTGAGCAGGGACTAGATAAAGTGCGGCGTGAAATTCTGCGTATTGTTTACATGGAGAAACCGCCGCAACCCGTGAAAATACAATTTTGTTAAAAGTGCGCTTACGCGGAATTCTGCTGGTCATAGATATAAGGGTGATGGTGGTGAAAAAGACCCTATACATTTTTTCTAATGGTGAGCTGCATAGAAAAGACAATACCTTGTACTTCGAAACGGAAAACGGGCGGCGGTTTATTCCCGTTGAAGATACAGGGGAAATTATGATATTTGGGGAAGTTCAATTTAATAAAAAGTTTCTAGAGTTTCTCTCCCAGAAAGAAATTATCCTGCACTACTTTAGTCACCACGGTTACTATATGGGTACTTTCTATCCCAGGGAACATTTAAACTCCGGGTACATGATACTGCGTCAGACGGAACATTACCTTAATAAACAGATGCGTTTGACTATTGCCAGGGAATTTGTCCGCGGGGCAGGGAAAAATATTTGCCAGGTCCTCAAATACTATCATCGCCGTGACAAAAATGTGGGGGAACCGCTAAATGCCGTGGAGAAACTTATTACCACATTAGATGACTGCGGTGACACTTCTGCATTAATGGCCATCGAGGGAAATATACGGGACCATTACTATCGTGCATTTGATGCCATCATTGGTGACACGGATTTTGCTTTCCAAGAACGGACCCGCCGACCTCCTAAAAACTACTTAAATACACTGATCAGCTTTGGCAATTCCTTAATGTACTCTATCTGTTTGAGTGAGATTTACAAAACACACCTGGACCCTCGGATAGGTTATTTGCACGCCACCAATTTCCGGCGTTTCACTTTAAATCTCGATATATCGGAAATTTTTAAGCCAATCATTATTGATCGTCTTATTTTCTCACTGTTAGGGAAGAAGATGGTGACAAAGAATGATTTTGACCGTGGCACCGAAGGCATCTCACTTAAAGAAAAGGCTAAAAAGTGTTTCGTAGAGGAATTAGATAATAAACTGAAAACAACCATTAATCACAGAGAAATTGGCCATTCGGTATCATACCGACGACTAATTCGCTTGGAACTTTATAAGCTGGAAAAACACTTGATGGGAGAAAAGTCTTATACTCCCTTTATCGCCCGTTGGTGAATCAACTGCAGATAAACCATGCGTGTGGGATGAAGGTTAATATTTTAATGAATCTCTATGGAGAGTTGTAGAGCATTTTGCTGAAGGATAACAATCACGGCCATTTTGTTTTTAAGACTTTGTGGCAAAGTGGTAGGTGCAGTAAGGGTAGGTGAAATATAACTGTTTGTAATCCTTGTGTACGATGTAAATCAGAAAAGAGTGGCAAAGGTTCTAAAAAAATGCCGCCAGTATCTTAATTGGGTTCAGAACTCAGTTCTAGAGGGCGAGATTACAGAGGCTAATTATAAAAAATTAAAAATGGAGATTGAACGTATAATACGGCAAGATGAGGATTCGGTAATTTTTTATTCCCTGCGTACAACAAAATATTCATCCAGGGAAATACTGGGATTGAAAAAATGTGGAGATGAAAATATAATTTAAAAAGATTTACTTGTCGTCGATTTCCAGTAACGTAAAAACCACGGGAAATCGACGACAAAATAAAAAAAGAAATCCTTGAAACATATGGATTTTTCATATGTGTTATATCAAATACCCGGATTAACCTAAAAAATAAATCCTTATTTTTTAGGCATTTTGACGGGTTATTAGCCTACCTATAAGGAATTGAAACCCCAACAAGTGTAACAGATGGTGTATTGATTTATTGTTATTAGCCTACCTATAAGGAATTGAAACGTGATACAAGAATAACCAGTAATGTATTGGAACGCTGTTATTAGCCTACCTATAAGGAATTGAAACGGTGGATATACAAAGAAAGATAAAACTCCCCCACCTGTTATTAGCCTACCTATAAGGAATTGAAACTCGAGGAAGCTACCCATGAGGGGGGCAGCGGGTACACGTTATTAGCCTACCTATAAGGAATTGAAACTCGATATGCCAGTATGGCGACCGTATGCCATATTTGTTATTAGCCTACCTATAAGGAATTGAAACTATTGGGTGTTGCAATGAGTATATCCACTATGACAGTTATTAGCCTACCTATAAGGAATTGAAACTAACCATATTGGATAAACTAGCAGAAATCGCCGATACAGTTATTAGCCTACCTATAAGGAATTGAAACTAAATACATCAAGCGCGCGCCAACGCTCGAATTCGAGTTATTAGCCTACCTATAAGGAATTGAAACCACGAGAATCTGCCTCAACTATTGGACGATCCTTAGTTATTAGCCTACCTATAAGGAATTGAAACTAACCAGGACGGTCTGGGCATGGTGGCTGCCGTGGGTTATTAGCCTACCTATAAGGAATTGAAACTTTTATTTGTAATACAAACTATTTCACTCCAAAACGTTATTAGCCTACCTATAAGGAATTGAAACTATTGGTGCATACAAAGGTTATAAAGACGGTTCAAGTTATTAGCCTACCTATAAGGAATTGAAACATGGACTGTTTTGTGATGCGAGCAGATATATTGAGCCAATTGCAAAATTCTTAGACCATATAACACACGGGTCTAAGAAGCCTTGAAAAACCGTTTACCCAAAACCCAAAATCATAAATATCTCTTTCATGCTGCCAAAATAAAAAGGTTTCACCTTTTTGCTTGTAGAATTGTTCTTTGTACCCCTACAAAAAACACACAAGCGAGGTGAAACCCCTAATATGTATATTCTTGAAGGAGTACTTTTTCCCTTTGAAGTTTTCGTAGAAAATTTTAACGAAGGCGATAAAGTTTACCAAGTCATTAAACAAATTAACTGTAAGGAGATAGACAAACTTAATACCTGTTACAACGGTCCGGGCCGCAAGGGGTACGATAGGCAAGCTTTGTTCCGTGCCCTGGTGCTTAAAAAACTGATGGGACTTACTACTACAAAATCACTGGTCAAATGTCTGACCTATTCTCCTCTTCTGGCATACTGGTGTGGGTTTGACATTATGAAAAAAACGCCGTCTGAAAGCGTGTTCTCCCGGTTTGAAAAAGAGCTTACCTCCTTAGAAATGCAAAAAACACTCAGTGATCTATGCACCAGCCTGGCCAGCCAGGTATTATCCATAACTGGTTCAGAGGGAGAAATAGTGCTTGATAGCACGGATATCCCGGCTAGGGAACGTCCTCGTAAGAACAGTACAACCGGTGCCGGCTTTGGACACCGTACCGCTTCCGCCGGAGAAACAGAGTCTTTTTATGGTTATAAGCTTCACTTGTCAGCTGTTAACACTAAACACGGGCCGATACCATTAGCTGCCAAGTTTGCCCCAGCCAATATCAGCGATTATGAATTTGCTCAAGATTTGATGAAGGAGTCGTATTCCCTGCATGGTAAAGCGTTGGGTTTTGCGCCTCGGTATTACCTAATGGATGCCGGTTATGACGCCGAGTACATATATTTGCAGGCGCTAAAACTGCACGGGCAAGCAATAATTAAATTGAATCACCGTCGTAAAAAAGGGGCTTACAAAGATTACATCAGCGACGGCACTCCCTTATGCCCGGGTAGGAACCCTATGGTTTATTGCGGCACCGAGAAGAAAAACCTGACCAATAAGTTCCGGTGTCCTATTGCCTGTGGCAAACAGGTGGAGTGCAAAGGTGAATGCAGGTGTGGTAGTTCGTATGGTTATGTCAAAAGGGTATCCATTAAGGAGAACCCGCGCATGTTCTGTAGCCCTCATCGCGGTAGCCGCACCTGGAAGGAGCTTTATAGCCAGCGCACTTCCATTGAAAGACTGTTTTCGTTGTTAAAAGGCCACCTTTACATGGACCGGCTGACCAAGCGTGGCATAGGCAAGGCTTTTACTGATGTTATGGTTTGCTTAATTACGTTTCTAGCTGCGACTATGGTGCAAATTAGTAATGAAGCATTGAAGAAAGCAGCCTAATTTTAATGACCTAAGGTTATTTTAGTAATTTAGCAACCTGTAGGTAGTAGGTAGCTTTTTGCGCCCTTTTGGTAACATATTCCAAGGACAAATTTACGTTATACCAGAAATAGACTATTTTTTGTTTTGGTCTATGTCTATTTGGTTTTGTATTTTTTGTTTAGGTATAAAATGTTAATTTTGCAATTGGCTCGATATATTAAAAGTTATTAGCCTACCTATAAGGAATTGAAACGGTCGTAGGCCTCGATGGCGTTTTCCAGTCGGTGTGGGTTATTAGCCTACCTATAAGGAATTGAAACTAAGTTACACCATTTTTTATGGTTATGGTGTATATAGTTATTAGCCTACCTATAAGGAATTGAAACTCGGTTTTGGCTTTTCTGTGCCAAAACACTTCAAGTTATTAGCCTACCTATAAGGAATTGAAACCTGGCCAGTGCCGGATGGTGCTGGATGGTGAGAACGGTTATTAGCCTACCTATAAGGAATTGAAACACAGAATTTGAAAAGAAAGCTGTTGAATATTTGCAGTTATTAGCCTACCTATAAGGAATTGAAACTGAATTTTAATAAAATCTCCCTTTTTCAATTTAATGTTATTAGCCTACCTATAAGGAATTGAAACTTGGCGTATAGTTTATACTTATAACTGTAAAGATATTGTTATTAGCCTACCTATAAGGAATTGAAACTCTGTCTGTCGGTACCCGCGTTCCTCGCACTTTCTATGTTATTAGCCTACCTATAAGGAATTGAAACAGAGCCAACACTTCACCCCGCCGGAGGCCTGTGGCCGTTATTAGCCTACCTATAAGGAATTGAAACACGATGTCGCCCAGCAGGGCCATTTCACCGGTAACGTTATTAGCCTACCTATAAGGAATTGAAACCCCTGGACCTGGACAATATCCCAGCTGGCGGTACTGCGTTATTAGCCTACCTATAAGGAATTGAAACTCCAAGCATGCCAACGATTCCTGGGTGACCTAAAGAATGTTATTAGCCTACCTATAAGGAATTGAAACAATCTGTCGGTTTAAACGACACACCAAAAAGGTTTTTGTTATTAGCCTACCTATAAGGAATTGAAACACCTTTTGACTGTACAGAGCATAAGGGGCTGTAGAGTTATTAGCCTACCTATAAGGAATTGAAACCTGAAAAACGGATGCCGGTCCGTTTCCAACCGGGAGTTATTAGCCTACCTATAAGGAATTGAAACCCAATCAGTTGATTGGCTTCCCTTGCAATGTTTTGGTTATTAGCCTACCTATAAGGAATTGAAACCAATCAAGTTAATGCAAATGTCCCCGTAATCGATATAGTTATTAGCCTACCTATAAGGAATTGAAACACAGGTACTCCTTCGTCCGGTATCCCTTCGTATCAAGTTATTAGCCTACCTATAAGGAATTGAAACTAGCATCCTGGCTATGAAACAAGAACTAAGACACCGTTATTAGCCTACCTATAAGGAATTGAAACCTGGATTGAATCCCGCTGATTACGCCGACATGAATGCGTTATTAGCCTACCTATAAGGAATTGAAACATGTCAAGTCGGCCCAGTTTAAAGCCTACCGTATGCCGTTATTAGCCTACCTATAAGGAATTGAAACCAAAAGTACACAAAAAGACAAATATCAGTGCCTTGTTATTAGCCTACCTATAAGGAATTGAAACTTTCCTCTTTTTGTTCCTGCTGTGGTATGTATTGTAAGTTATTAGCCTACCTATAAGGAATTGAAACTAGAGAGACTTGCAAAATTTGAATCAGAAATAGACTAGTTATTAGCCTACCTATAAGGAATTGAAACCGGTGAAACCGCACAGCTTGGAAAATACATGAAAAGTTATTAGCCTACCTATAAGGAATTGAAACTCATCCTGAAGGATGATGTCGTTCTCTCGGTACTTTCTGTTATTAGCCTACCTATAAGGAATTGAAACTGACACCATGATAGTCAATGCTGGCGGTCTCTATAAAGTTATTAGCCTACCTATAAGGAATTGAAACATATATAAAGAAATGGGGTTTAGGCATGGCGGCAATAGGTTATTAGCCTACCTATAAGGAATTGAAACTCAACGCCTTCTCCATAGGCGTCTTTTTGAAGGCCTGTTATTAGCCTACCTATAAGGAATTGAAACCTTTTTCCCTAGCCTTTTCCTGAGTCCCGCTATATTTTCCGTTATTAGCCTACCTATAAGGAATTGAAACCACACCTCGACCGTCAAATCGCTTCCGAGCGGGAAGTTATTAGCCTACCTATAAGGAATTGAAACTCGTATTCGAGCATTAATGCCGGAAACAAGGCAAGGTTATTAGCCTACCTATAAGGAATTGAAACTGACACCATGATAGTCAATGCTGGCGGTCTCTATAGTTATTAGCCTACCTATAAGGAATTGAAACCGGAAACAACAGGCACATACACAGCAACATCTTGCAATGGGTTATTAGCCTACCTATAAGGAATTGAAACTAGTCTGGTTGGGCCTGTTTCTCGTAGTGGGCCACGTTATTAGCCTACCTATAAGGAATTGAAACAGTATAGTGTCTCAAAAGCTACTTGTCAATAAGAAGTTATTAGCCTACCTATAAGGAATTGAAACAAAGGGTGGCGCTGTATTTCGGCTCTTGGCCGGGTCGTTATTAGCCTACCTATAAGGAATTGAAACCTAACTTCTAATCCGTAGGTCAGGGGTTCGAATCCCGTTATTAGCCTACCTATAAGGAATTGAAACCAGAGGCGCACGAAGCCTCGGAGGTTTCCCTGGCTCGGTTATTAGCCTACCTATAAGGAATTGAAACGGGTAACAACCAGAACAAACCTGGTGGATAACACTGTTATTAGCCTACCTATAAGGAATTGAAACGGAGCAAAGCTCGGTATAGAAATTGGGAAAGGAATTGTTATTAGCCTACCTATAAGGAATTGAAACTTGCTTAAGGAGCGTGAAGAAATGAGTTTAATGAGTAGTTATTAGCCTACCTATAAGGAATTGAAACTCTGTCTGATAGGCTTCAACCACAACAGGTTTTTTTCGAGTTATTAGCCTACCTATAAGGAATTGAAACACTGCATGGCCGCTTCACGTATCTCTGCCACAGTTGTTATTAGCCTACCTATAAGGAATTGAAACGATGATAAGCTATTTAGCAAGGTTATTGGAGGGAAAAGTTATTAGCCTACCTATAAGGAATTGAAACTACACCTCCATAAATAACCCCCGCCAAGGGAGGGGCGGGTTATTAGCCTACCTATAAGGAATTGAAACTCACACTACAGATTTTAACCAGCTTGGCACGTTGGTTAGTTATTAGCCTACCTATAAGGAATTGAAACTTAGCTTTCCACCTCCTGTATGCTGACTTCAAAAGGTTATTAGCCTACCTATAAGGAATTGAAACCAGGTACCCGGTTTTGTTACAGGAATTTCCTCCCTCGTTATTAGCCTACCTATAAGGAATTGAAACTAAGGAAGGCCGGATAAGTCTCCATCCTGTGCGTTGTTATTAGCCTACCTATAAGGAATTGAAACCCTAAGTCGTCCCATATCAGCAATTCAGCCATTTCTAGTTATTAGCCTACCTATAAGGAATTGAAACCGCCTCATTTTCTTTACATATCCGCCCACATTTGCGTTATTAGCCTACCTATAAGGAATTGAAACTGGAGCAATACGGATTAAGAACATACTACTGGGCAAGTTATTAGCCTACCTATAAGGAATTGAAACAGAGATAAGCCGTCCCATTTCTTGGTTATGTGTGCGTTATTAGCCTACCTATAAGGAATTGAAACTCTCTGTTTTGTGGTAGTTTACAGCAAACCTTTTTTTGTTATTAGCCTACCTATAAGGAATTGAAACTCAGGCCCGGCCAAAAGCTGGTGATGCCGGCATGATGTTATTAGCCTACCTATAAGGAATTGAAACCTCCGAAGACATCGAGGAAATGAAAAACCGAATCGGTTATTAGTGTCAACGCCGACTTTATTTTGACCCACCATCGCCGGTTTAGAATTGACCCACCCGGCGATTTTTTGTTGGTTAGGTGGTAGAGGGGGAGCCGTAGGCTCCAGTCCTCATCTTCTCACGAAGTCGGTAACTATTCCCCCTAATATTGACGATGTGGGAATGGTGTAAGAGCCGATCCAGGATAGCCGTAGCAAGTATCGGATCGCCCATCAGTTCCCCCCATTCACCGAAACTCTTGTTGCTGGTCAACAGAATACTCCCTCTCTCGTATCTTGCACTTACTACCTGGAAAAAGAGGTTAGCTGCCAAACTGTCAAACGGTAAGTAACCAATTTCGTCAATAATCAGGAGCTTTGGTCGAATATAGATGCGTAGGCGTTTATCCAGCCTGTTTTCCGTGTAAGCTTTTCGCAAAATCTTCGATGAGTTGCGAGAGACTGACAAAGTAAACCGGAATATCCCTTGCGAGATGGCTTCTACAGCCCAACGCCCACCCCCGGATGATTTTTTCCTACTCCGGGAGGGCCCTAAAAAACAGACATTCTCCGTGTCGGGGTAACAAAAGTCATCCGGGGCCAGTTCTCGAAATCAACTGCTTCTTCAATGCTTGGGTTTGGAAAAGCAAAATCGAACTCCCTCCAGCGTTTTTTCGGAAAGGGAAGTGTGCCGAGTTTGGGGGGGGACCCCCCCAAAATCCTTTTTTGACGTTTCCCCCTTCCTCTGCATCTAAAAAGCATGTTTAGAAAAAGAACAAAAAGGTGGGGTTGTTCCATGAATTTGTCCCCTTCCTAAATGGGGGAACCCCAAAAATAAAACCCCTTTGTGTTTAAATCCCAAAGTTTCCCCCGAAAACCTAACCCCTTGGGTTTGTTTCCAGTTTAAATCTTGGTCCCCCCCCCCCCCCCCCCTCGGACTAGGCCGAACGGGGGGGGGCAAACAAAANNTNNTTATTTNCTNGTTTATCATATTATAATCCATATTATGTGTATTATGTGAATAGTGGTTTTTTCTTATTGTGTATTGCTGTCTTTCTTCTTACTTGTCTGTTCTGTTTGTGTTCTATGAGTTACTGAACATNATATATTAGATATTTATAGTAGTAATTACTATTCCTTTCATTTCTGCCCAACTCAATGTATCTTTGTTCTCTCATGGATTTAATGTCATTTCTCTTCCGATTCTTTTTTCCTTTCTTCTTCTTGCATTAATATCCGATGCCTACACGATGTATTTCGCTACTTATTACTGGTTGTCTACTTTCACTTCTGCTACCGTTATCAGTTCTTCCTATTCGTTGGTTCACCT
>NZ_CAOS01000005.1 GCF_000315365.1 Desulforamulus hydrothermalis Lam5 = DSM 18033 | reverse complement strand
AGCTAGGGAACGTCCTCGTAAGAACAGTACAACCGGTGCCGGCTTTGGTCACCGTACCGCTTCCGCCGGAGAAACAGAGTCTTTTTATGGTTATAAGCTTCACTTGTCAGCTGTTAACACTAAATACGGGCCGATACCATTAGCTGCCAGGTTTGCCCCAGCCAATATCAGCGATTATGAATTTGCTCAAGATTTGATGAAGGAGTCGTATTCCCTGCATGGTAAAGCGTTGGGTTTTGCACCTCGGTATTACTCAAGTTTGAAATATTAACGGCGTGAACCCTTGAAAACAAAGAAAACAGCAAAACGTACCACTACACCTCTCCTGGATAATGGTACTCTTGCTGTTTATAACTCCGCCATTTTAAGCGGTGGCCTTATTCCAGTGGCCCGGAATGCTTCGTAAGCTGAAGCAACCAATTCCGGCCTACAAAGGTAGTCTTTATCTAGGATGGTTACCTGCACAGCATTAAGTTGTGCTAGGTCCCGTATAACTTCTCGGTAACTAGCCTTACTACCAAATATCTGATAGTTTTTTGATAAGAGCACTTTCTAAAACCAAGGCCAAGAAGCAAACCATGATGTGGCCCCGTACCCGGCTATCTTTCCAGTGGTAAACAGGCCTTAAATCTAATCCTGATTTCAGTTCCCTAAAGGCCCGTTCCACTCGCCATAGTTCCTTATAGGCTATGGCTACCTGGTCTGTTGGTAGTTTGCTGTTGGTACAGAGCAGAAATTTGCCATTAAACCGAGCCTCACGTTTTAGAGCTTCTTGGTCAATTATGTGAGCTTTGCCTTCTACCTTAATGTAGCGACGGTAGCCACGGTTACCAACTAAATTTTTGACCCCGCCATCGGTAAGAAGCTTTGCTTCCAACTTGGCTAACATGGTTTCCCGAGCTAAACGATCCCGTTTGGCGGATTCAGGACTGTAGCATAATATATACCTTGCTCGATCCTGAACCCTTACTTCTTTTACTTTTAAATTAGGTTTAACATTGATATAACGGGCCTTCCAGCTAAGCATTTCAGATATGTTGCGCATTCTTCTCATGCGTATACCCACTATGTATTCCAGCCCGGCATCTTGGATATTTTTAATCACTTTCTTACTGACCATGCCACGGTCACCAACCATGATCACCCGGTTAACATTAAAGCGATTGCGCAGGTCATCAAGTGCAGCCTTAAAGGTCTCTACATCGTTGGTGTTGCCGGGGAATATCTGATGAGTTACAGGAATACCTTCCTTGGTCATTAAAATGCCGACCATGATCTGTAACCTATCAGCACGTTTATCTTTAGAGTAACCGTAGTGGGCCAAGTCCCCGGGCCCTTTACCCTCAAAATAGGTTGAGGTGGTATCCCAGAAAACCAGATCTAGATCAATATTAAAAAGGTCTCGTACCCGTTCAAACAACTCAACCTCTATTTGATCCTTGTGTTCAGCCAAAACATCAAGGCCTGCATAATAGTGGTGTAATTGAAGTTGCTCAAATTCAGGGCGATACACAGACTTAACCCATTCGCTAACACCCAATTTGGACTGAGGATCGCAGAGTCGGTTCAATACCATAGCATAAATCGCTTCTTCAAGAGGAACCTTTATGCCGAGCTTATACGAAATATCGTTTAGCATATCTTTAAGACCAAGTTCCAGCCACAAGTGGCGGAAGATAATTTCCGGACCCCATTGTTTAGTCCAACGGACATCGGCATTCTCAGTTATTTTAGCCTTAATCCACTGTTCCTTAGAGAAACGTGCCAGCTGTTCAATGAGACGGTCGATTTGACCTTCCTGCATTTCCTCTAGGCGTCCGAGATTAAGAAGGACACGTTGGCGAGTTTTGTTACCAACACGGTAAGATTCAGCCAACTGAAGATAGGTTCTGGTGGTACCGTCTTTATTTTTAAATGTCTTAGTTCTAATGAACATGGCAACGTCACCCAAGTCGTAAATATTTATTATATTGTAGCACACAAAAGGACTTATTGCCAGTAAAATAACGGAAACGTGGCACTACAAAAATTGAAAAAATGGCCAAAATCAAAAACCCGATCCTTATATTACAAGGTTTCCCGGGTTTTGAGGGTCAAAAATATGCTTTTTCGTGTAAGCGTCAAACCCTACATCACCTAGTGTCAGCACTACGGGTATGCTAACATATAAAAAAAGCGCCCAGGAATGGATGAAGGGGATATGGATAACTGACTCCACCCTAGAAAAATCCATCACACAGAGCTGCTTTGAATTTATTAAATTGTTTTTGAATTAACCTTCTGTGCCGGTCATCCGACAGGCCCACCGCTTGGTCAAATCCCTCTTCAGCCAGGTAATAATTAAAGCACTCTGCAAGATCCGGATTTTCTCGTTCCATTTTTGCATAGTGCTTTATCAGGCAATGGTTGAAATCTAGATCAAAATCTAAGCGACTACGCTTTCCGTCCAGATATTCCTGGACAAAGGTCATCATAAATTTAGTTGCGCTGCCTCTGGACATCTTAGGTATTCTCCTTTGTTAATGGCATGCGACATTTTTCAGGGATGGCTTCGCCCCAAGGCAATAGGGCATCCAATTCCCCAACTGATGTAGATGGAACAGTTTCAAGTAGGAATTTCATATATTCAAAGGGCAGCAGCCCGTTTGCTTTGGCGGTTTCTACGATGGAATAAACTACCGAGCTTGATATAGCTCCTTTGACCGTATTGCAGAACAACCAATTTTTGCGGCCCAAGGCAAAGGGACGTACGGCATTTTCTGACCGGTTGTTCGAAAGTTCGGTACGCCCGTCAAGATAGACATTCATTAGCCATTCGCGCTGTTCCAATGCATAATGCACCGCCTTTCCCATAGCGGTTTTGGGAAGGACAGTCAGCGTTTGAAGCCAGCCAAAAAAAGCCTCAGCCAGAGGCTTAGATTTCTCTAATCTCAGTTTGTAGCGTTCTTCAGGGGTTAAACTTTCCCACTGTTCTTCCAGGTGGAAAAGTAAGCCGATGCGCCTAACGGCATCACTTGCTGATGATACAGCCCTTTCGGAATCTGGAATGGCCTTAAGGGCATCCTCGAATTTACGCCGCATATGAACCCAACAGCCCACAACTGTGACCTCGGGCAATGTGTGATAGGCAGCATAGCCGTCTGTGTGCAGGAAGCCCCTAAAACCCTTTAAAAACTGTCGCGGGTGGGTGCTTGACCGGCTGGGTTGATACTCAAAGAGAACAATCTGCCGTTTTGTATCCCCACTTGTCCTGTACAACCACATATAGCTGTTTGAAACGGCAGTCTTCCCAGGTTCCCGTAAAACCTGCACAGTGGTCTCGTCAGCATGAAGCACATCCTGCGTCAGCAATATAGCCTTCATTCGCTCATAAATGGGCAACAGCCAATCCTCACTGCAGCGGATGATCCAGTTGGCCATAGTCTGACGGGAAAGCCGCACCCCTTGCCTTTTCCAGTCTTGCTCTTGCCGGTATAGTGGGATATGCTGAACATATTTTTGTGTTATGATGTGGGCCACTGCGGATGGCGAAGCAAGGCTTCCGCTGATTAGCGGCTTGGGCATTTCCGCCTTTACTATAGGCACATGGTCGCCATTTTTTTCGCAGTTCCGGCAGGATAGTACGGCACGTTTATGCTCCACAACCTTAACCTGAGGCGGAATGATTACAAGCTCGCGCCGGGTATCATGTCCCATTTCATGCAGCATCCCGCCGCATTCTGGGCAAACTCGTTCTTCTTCGGGAAGTGTATGTTCCACCGTCTCCACCGGCAACACTGACAGGTCATCTTTTCTTTTGCCAATGCGTTTGCGGCGGGTATAGGCAATTTTTTCGAGCTCCGGCTCGGTTTTTTGTAAATCAGCCTCTTTTT